>DASSHJ010000142.1:0-13716 GCA_035692965.1 Nitrosospira sp.
GATCAGCACGTTTTACCCTCCCCAACGCACACTGATGGGTCCTGGCCCATCCGATACCCACCCGCGCGTGCTTTCTGCCATGGCCCGTCCGACACTAGGTCACCTCGACCCCGTTTTTACGGAAATGATGGAAGAGCTGAAGACTCTTCTGCGTTACGCCTTCCAGACATCCAACCTGCTGACCTTCCCGGTCTCGGGCCCGGGCTCCGTTGGCATGGAGATGTGCTTCGTCAACATGATCAACCCTGGCGACAAGGTGATCGTTTGCCGTAACGGCGTATTCGGCGGGCGCATGATCGAAAACGTGCAGCGCTGCCGAGGGACGGCTGTCGTCGTGGAAGACCCGTGGGGCGCTCCGGTCGATCCGCAGAAAGTTGAAGATGCTTTGAAACAGAATCCCGACGCAAAAATTGTTGCTTTCGTTCATGCCGAGACTTCCACCGGAGCCTTGTCGGATGCCAAGACTTTGTGCGAAATCGCCGAGCGCCACAATTGCCTGACTATTGTCGATACAGTCACATCTCTGGGCGGAACTCCCGTAAAGGTCGATGAATGGAAGATCGATGCAATCTATTCCGGGAGCCAGAAATGTCTCTCATGCCCGCCTGGTTTGTCGCCCGTCAGCTTTTCGGAGCGGGTAGTAGATTTGGTCAAGAATCGTAAAGGAAAAGTGCAGAGCTGGTTCATGGATCTGAATCTGCTGCTAGGATACTGGGGTACTACCCGCACCTATCACCATACTGCACCCACCAACGCACTGTACGCCTTGCACGAAGCGCTGGTAATGCTTTACGAAGAAGGCCTGGAGCACTCATGGGCGCGTCATCAGCGCAATCACACTGCGTTCAAGGCAGGGTTGGAAACATTCGGCATCCAGTACCTGGTGGAAGAGAAGGCTCGCCTGCCCCAGCTCAATTCAGTGTATGTTCCTGAAGGTATTGATGAAAAGGAGGTCCGGCGCAGACTACTGGCGGACTATAGCCTTGAAATCGGTGCAGGGCTGGGCGATCTTGCAGGCAAAATCTGGCGTTTTGGCTTGATGGGGTATTCCAGCAGAATCGAAAACGTCATGCTTTGTCTGGGCGCGCTCGAAACCGTTCTGTCTGACATGGGAATGAAGGTCGAGCAGGGAGCGGCCGAAGCCAAGGCGCATTACGCTTATGCGGCCAACCCTCTTCCTGTCGAAAGCAAGAGCGCGGCAAAGGCGGCTTGAGGTTCAGAGGCTATCTACTGGCAGGCTGGGTGTTGTTACAATCCCAGCCTCTGCCATATCGTTGTCGTCAATCCGGCTGAGTTGAGCGTATAAAAGTGCAGTCCGGGTGCCCCGGCACTGAGCAGCCGATCGCATAGATCGGTTACGATATCCAATCCGAAGGCGCGGATCGACGCGCTGTCGTCCCCGTAGCCTTCCAGTTTTTTTCTTATCCACCTCGGAATTTCCGCGCCGCATGCATCCGAGAAGCGGGCAAGCTGCGAATACTTGTTGATGGGCATGATCCCCGGCACGATGGGTATGTCAATGCCCATCTCCTCGCAGGCATCGACGAAGCTGAAATAGGCGTCGGCGTTATAGAAATACTGCGTGATCACCGAATCCGCACCTGCCTCAACCTTGCGCTTGAAGTTCTGTAAATCATCCTGCGCTGAACTGGCCTGGGGATGATATTCCGGATATGACGCAACATCGATGTGGAACGTGCTGCCGAATTCTCTGCGGATGAATGCCACCAGCTCATCGGCATAACGGAATTCTCCGCCTTGCGCCATTCCCGACGGGAGATCGCCTCTCAAGGCAACGAGGTGGCGAATTCCGTTGTCGGAATATCTCTGCAATATGGTACGGATATTCTCAGAGGTCGAGCCAATGCAGGAGAGATGGGGCGCGACAGGGTATCCTTCGTTCTGGATCTCCAGTACGGTCGCAAGCGTCCGGTCACGGGTGGATCCACCCGCACCGAATGTCACCGAAAAAAACTTGGGCTTGAGTTGCGCGAGTTGCCTGCGCGTGGCGCGCAACTTTTCTACACCTTCAGCGGTTTGCGGTGGAAAAAATTCGAAACTGAAGGTAGGAGGGAGCTTCTTCTGCGATTCCATTTTGCGAGCAGGGGAAAGGAGAGCCGCCAGGGTTCGGCCCTCCTTTACGTCTTCCTTATAGGAAAATCAGTACCGGTAGAGAGCTGGCTTGTAGGGACCGTTCTTGTCCATATTTAGATAGTTCGCCTGCTCCTCGGTCAACTCAGTGAGCTTGACGCCCAGCTTTCCGAGATGGAGCCGCGCAACTTTTTCGTCCAGGTGCTTGGGCAGAACGTAAACGTTTTTTTGGTAGCTCTCGCCGTTTTGCCAGAGCTCCATTTGCGCCAGTACTTGATTCGTGAACGAACTGGACATGACAAATGAGGGATGGCCCGTAGCACATCCAAGATTTACAAGGCGTCCTTTAGCCAGCACGATGATGCGGCGGCCAGTGGGGAATATCACATGGTCCACCTGCGGCTTGATATTTTCCCACTGGTATTTCTGAATGGAGGCAATATCTATTTCGGAATCGAAGTGCCCGATATTGCAGACGATAGCCTGATTCTTCATGCGCAACATATGGTCATGCGTAATGACGCGCAGATTACCGGTTGCGGTTACGAATATGTCTGCCTGATCGCAGACCTCGTCCATCGTGACGACGCGATAACCTTCCATTGCGGCCTGCAGGGCACAGATAGGATCTATTTCCGTGATCCAAACGGTTGCACCCAGCCCCCGCAGCGATTGCGCACACCCTTTGCCCACATCGCCATAACCGCACACCAGCGCGATCTTGCCGGCGATCATGACGTCGGTGGCCCGTTTGATGCCATCCACGAGCGATTCGCGGCAACCATAGAGATTATCGAATTTCGATTTGGTAACGGAGTCGTTGACGTTGAACGCCGGGAACGGCAGTTCGCCTTTCTTTTCCATTTCATACAGGCGATGCACGCCCGTGGTCGTTTCCTCCGTTACACCCCGGATGTTGGCAAGTTTATTGGAATACCAGTTGGGACTTGTGCTTAACCTTTTTTTGATGGATGCGAACAGCGCCTGTTCTTCCTCATTTGTCGGATTCGCAATGACAGAGGGATCCTTTTCGGCTTTACTCCCAAGGATGATCAGGAGCGTCGCATCGCCCCCGTCATCCAGAATCATGTTGGGTCCCCCTGTACTGGAGGTTTCGCCGGGCCATTCGAGGATGCGGTGGGTGAATTCCCAATAATCGTCCAGGGACTCACCCTTGTAGGCAAACACAGGGATTCCGGCCGCCGCGATAGCGGCGGCGGCATGATCCTGGGTTGAAAAGATATTGCAGGAAGCCCATCGGACTTGAGCTCCCAAGCTGATGAGGGTTTCGATCAGCACCGCCGTTTGAATGGTCATGTGCAGGGAACCTGCAATACAAGCGCCGGTGAGGGGTTTTGCAGCCGCGTATTCTTCCCGTAAAGCCATCAGGCCGGGCATCTCGGTTTCGGCGATTGCAATCTCTTTGCGCCCCCATTCCGCAAGAGATAAATCGGCGACTTTATAATCCGAGAATTCGCCCGATTTACTGGAAGGGGTCGATGATGTAACGTTGGGGCCAGTGGCAGGCTTCGACGCGCTAAGCACAGCGTTCATAAAAATATCTCCAAAATGAACGAGCGCCGTTGTTGCAATCCTTCCTCTGCCGAGCCTCGCGGGATATGCCCGTTGCAGCGCTCCTCGGCGGAGGAAGGGGTTAAGCTGTTTAAATCAGGGTGCAAACCTGGTATGCCGGGGAGGCATTATCATGCTGGAGCCTCGGCTGCGACCTTCATTCCTGCGTCTGCCCGCAGGCGCGCAGCTTTGTCGGTTGCCTCCCAGGTGAATTCCGGTTCATCCCGGCCGAAATGGCCGTACGCGGCTGTTTTCTGATAGATCGGACGCAAGAGATTGAGCGTGTGGATAATTGCGCGCGGACGCAGGTCGAAATGCCGTTCGATCAACTTGACAATCTTGTCATCCGCAATCTTGCCCGTTCCGAAAGTATCAACCATCAAGGAAACGGGGCGAGCCACGCCAATCGCATACGCTACCTGAACTTCGCACCGGCTCGCCAAACCCGCAGACACGATGTTCTTCGCCACATAGCGGCCGGCATAGGCGGCGGAGCGGTCTACCTTTGACGGATCCTTGCCGGAGAAGGCCCCTCCCCCATGATGTGCCGTCCCTCCATAACTGTCCACAATGATTTTGCGTCCAGTCAAGCCGCAATCCCCCATTGGGCCGCCGACCACAAAGCGTCCCGTCGGGTTGATGAGGTAGCGGGTTTCGCTACTCAGCATTTTCTTCGGGAGAACAGGTTTGATGATTTCCTCAATCACAGCTTCGCTCAGCTGCGTATGCGAAATGTCGGGATGGTGCTGCGTTGATATCACAACTGTTTCAATATGCTGGGGTTTGCCGTTCAAATAGCGCACCGATACCTGAGACTTTGCGTCCGGGCGCAGCCAGGGGAGGCGGCCGTCCTTTCTGAGCTCCGCCTGGCGTTCCATGAGCCGATGGGCATAGTATATCGGCATGGGCATCAACTGCGGCGTCTCGTCACAGGCATAGCCGAACATGAGCCCTTGATCTCCCGCGCCCTGATCCATCTCCTCTTCCTTTGAGCGATTGACCCCTTGGGCAATATCCGGAGATTGTTTATTGAAGGCGGTCAGCACAGCGCAGGTACGATAGTCGAATCCAATATCAGAGCTGTTGTAACCGATGCTCTTGACAGCGGCACGTGCGACCTGCATATAGTCAACATTGGCCTGGGTCGTGATTTCTCCCGACATGACGATCAGACCGGTGCTGCATAGCGTCTCGCAAGCAACGCGCGCGTTAGGGTCTTGCGCAAGAATTGCATCGAGGACCGAGTCGGAAATCTGATCGGCGACCTTGTCAGGATGGCCTTCTGATACGGATTCGGAAGTAAAAAGATGATCATTCATGTTGTTCCCGCCGCTTATTGTCTTTGAGGCCTGTAGAATACCAAATATTCCTTCCATTAAGAAGATAGAGAAGATAGGGAATATCAGTCCAGACTGTTCGAATCATTCAGCGACCTCTTCATCGAATCATGAAGCTCAAATTTACCAAGATGCAGGGACTGGGCAATGATTTTGTCGTGATCGATGGCGTGAATCAATCCATTTCCCTTGACACCGCCACGTTGCGTACGCTGGCTGACCGCCGCTTCGGGGTCGGCTGTGATCAGATCCTCGTGGTTGAGCGGCCCCAGGGGGACGCGGATTTCCGCTATCGTATTTTTAATGCGGACGGTGGCGAGGTAGAACAATGCGGCAACGGGGCCCGTTGTTTCGCGCGTTATGTACATGACCGGGGATTGACGAAGAAAACCCAAATACGAGTCGAGACGCGTGCCGGGCTGATCGTTCCCAGGTTGGAGCCGGGAGGAGAGGTAAGCGTCAATATGGGAGTGCCACGATTTGAACCGCGAGAAATCCCCTTTATTGCTGAAAAACGTTCGTTCACATATTTGCTCGATATCGGTGATAAGCAGGTTGAAATAAGCGCGGTCTCCATGGGCAACCCCCATGCCGTGCAATGCGTGGACGATGTGGAAAACTATGCGGTCGCTCAGGAAGGCCCCCGGGTTGAGATGCATCCGCGCTTTCCAGAGAGAGTAAATGCGGGATACATGCAAGTGCTGGATCGCCATCGTGTTAAATTGCGTGTTTATGAACGCGGTTCTGGCGAAACCCTTGCTTGCGGAACGGGCGCTTGTGCGGCGGTCGTTGCAGGGATTGAGAGGGGATTGCTGGAGCCCGATGTTGAAGTCAATTTTCGCGGGGGCAAGCTGTCTGTCTCCTGGGAAGGCAAAGGTCATCCCGTCTGGATGACCGGTCCTGCCGTTGCTGTTTTCGACGGGGAAATCTGTCTCTGAGCAGGATGACAGGGATTAAGGGAATTCAGATAACAATATGACTTTCAATGATGAAGAGATAGCCCGATACTTAAAGGACAACCCCGGGTTTTTTGAACAATATGGCGCCATGCTGGCCGATGTACAGGTGCCACATCCCCGTTCCGGGGACGCTATCCCGATCACCGAACGCCAGATCGTCGCTCTCCGCGAAAAAAACCGCATGCTCCAGGAAAAGCTAAGCGAACTCATCCGATTTGGTGAAGAGAATGGAGCTCTCATTGAAAAAATGCACCGTCTTGCTGTTGCGCTTCTTGTTTCCCGGCGTCTGGACGCGTTGCTCAATACTTTCGAGTTTCATTTACGGGAAGACTTCGCGGTCCCCCACGTGGGGCTACGGGTCTGGAACATGACTGGCGGTCGGATCATTCTGCCGCAATTCGCCAGAACGAGTGGCGATATCCATCAAATGGCAGACAGCCTGATAGATCCTTATTGCGGCCATCACGTAGTGGAGGAAATAAAAAGCTGGTTTGGGGAGGGTGCGGGACGGTTGCGCTCGTTTGCAATGGTGGCTCTACGAGCAAAGGGCCAGGCTATGGGCTTGCTTGTCCTGGCAAGCGAGGATCCCCAACGCTTTTATGCAGGAATGGGAACAGTCTATCTCGCTCAGTTGGGGGAATTTTTGAGCGCCGGGCTGGAGAGGTTCATGTTGGCCGATGCCGTTGATTCTTGAAGCAGTGGGTTGCCCCTATGAACCTGGATAAAGACAACACCCTCGCCGCCGAGTACCTTACGCATCTTGCGACGGAAAGACGATTGTCTCCGCGTACCTGCGCGAGCTACTCGCATGACGTCCGGATCCTGCTTGATCTTGCCAAAGACACTTCTCCTCAGGACATCTCTCTCAATCAACTTCAAGTTCACCATATCCGGCGCTTTATCGCTTTGCTACATGGCAAAGGGTTGTCAGGGAAAAGTCTCGCGCGGCTACTGTCAGCCTGGCGAGGCTTCTACAAGTACCTGGCACGGAACCAGGGCCATGTAACGAACCCTTGTGCCGGAGTGCGTGCGCCAAAGTCAGCGAAGACATTGCCTCGGACGCTTTCACCGGATGAGGCCGGGAAGCTGCTTGAGTTTTCCGTTGATGGTGACGTGACGGCCTTGCGTGATAAGGCAATGTTCGAACTTTGTTATTCATCCGGTTTACGGCTTGCGGAGCTGGCCGGTTTGAAGCCCGAAGACCTGGATTTTTCGGACGGCACCGCGCGGGTAAACGGCAAGGGTGGAAAGACGCGAATCGTGCCTGTCGGCAGCAAGGCAATGGAAGCGCTGAGGAATTGGATAAGGCATCGCGCGAATCTGGCAAAACCGGGCGAGGTGGCATTATTCCTTTCGCGATACGGCAGGAATATCAGCCATCGGTCGATTGCCCAACGGCTGAAGGTTCAAGCAGTGCGCCAAGGCCTCGACTCGACTGTTCATCCTCACATGCTGCGGCATTCGTTTGCGTCCCACATACTCCAGTCGAGCGGCGATCTGCGAGCCGTGCAGGAAATGCTTGGGCATGCAAGCATTCGCACTACCCAGGTTTATACGCATCTGGATTTTCAGCACTTATCCAAAGTCTATGATGCAGCCCACCCGAGGGCGAAGAAGAGTTAGATTCCTTAAGTTGTCATGCGAGTGTGGGATTTCCAGGAATCAGCGTTATAATTTGACCCGCCCGAGAGCAAGTCTCTAGGGCTTGCGGAATATTCATTCAAACGTTTCGTGGCTCCTCCGACCACTTTTTAATAGTCCAATGCCAGAATTTCACGGTACTACAATACTTTCCGCCCGGCGCGGCGCCCAAGTTGCGCTTGGGGGCGATGGCCAGGTAACTTTAGGTGCGGTGGTGGCGAAGGCGAGCGCCCGAAAGGTTCGAAGGCTTTACCACGACAAAATACTCGCGGGGTTTGCGGGTGGCACGGCCGACGCCTTCACGCTGTTTGAGCGTTTTGAAGGAAAGCTTGAAAAACATCAGGGCCACCTTATGCGCTCGGCCGTTGAGTTGGCGAAAGACTGGCGGACCGACCGTATTTTGCGTCGTCTTGAAGCGATGCTCGTCGTGGCGGATCCGGGAGTTACGCTCATCATAACGGGTTCGGGCGACGTGATCGAGCCGGAGCTTGGCCTTGCGGCAATTGGCAGCGGTGGCTCTTATGCTCAATCAGCCGCGCGTGCGCTTCTCGAAAATACCAGCTTGTCCCCGGTGGAAATCGTCAAGAAGTCGCTTGCGATCGCCGGTGACCTGTGTATCTATACCAACCAGAACCATGTAATAGAGGTCCTGGAGTAGCGCAAGGCGGATTACCTCTGGTTTTCTCTTTCCGCCTTCAGTTTTCTGCTTCCAAATCAATACTGGGTAACCAATGTCTCAATTGACGCCTCGGGAAATCGTCCACGAACTCGACAAACATATCATAGGCCAGGATGCTGCCAAGCGTTCCGTAGCTATCGCACTCAGGAATCGCTGGCGCAGACAACAGGTTAATGATCCCCTCCGCCAGGAGATCACGCCTAAGAATATTTTGATGATCGGGCCTACGGGAGTGGGTAAAACTGAAATTGCCCGGCGATTGGCGAAACTTGCCGATGCACCATTTATCAAGGTGGAAGCGACCAAGTTTACGGAAGTCGGGTACGTGGGGCGCGACGTGGATTCAATTATCCGGGATCTGGTCGAGTCGGCGATCAAGCAGGCGCGCGAGCAGGAAACGCAAAAAATGCGCGCGCGGGCGGAAGATAATGCTGAAGACCGCATCCTGGATGCTTTGCTTCCTCCAGCCCGAGAGCTTGGGGCTCAGCATGAAGCGGTCGAAGGGGAAAGCGCGACGCGTCAGAAATTCCGCAAAAAGCTGCGTGAAGGCGAGCTCAACGATAAAGAGATTGAAATCGAAGTCGCTTCGCCTCATGCCCATATGGAGATATTTGCCCCGCCTGGAATGGAAGAACTGACTACCCAGATACAGGGGATGTTCCAGAATATCGGGGGTGAGAGAAAAAAAACCCGCAAGCTGCGAATCCGGGAGGCGATGAAGCTTATCATTGAAGAAGAGGCGTCCAAACTCATCAATGACGAGGAGCTCAAACTGCGTTCTGTTCAGAACGTGGAGCAGAACGGCATTGTATTTCTGGACGAGATCGACAAGATCACAAGCCGCTCGGAAACTTCAGGGGCCGATGTTTCCCGCCAGGGGGTTCAACGCGATCTGCTGCCTCTGGTGGAAGGCACGACAGTTTCAACGAAATATGGGATGATAAAAACCGACCATATTTTATTCATTGCCAGCGGCGCGTTCCACCTTGCCAAGCCCTCCGATCTGATACCCGAGTTGCAGGGGCGCTTTCCCATTCGGGTCGAGTTGGCAAGCCTGAGCGCTGATGACTTTGTGCAAATTCTCACAAACACCGACGCCTGCCTGACCCGGCAGTACGAGGCGCTGCTGGAGACCGAAGGGGTCAAGCTCGAGTTTACACCCGGTGCAGTAAGACGCCTGGCGGAAATCGCTTACGCGGTTAACGAGAAAACAGAGAATATCGGCGCCCGCCGGCTTTACACGGCGATGGAAAAGCTTCTGGAAGACGTTTCCTTCGAAGCGGAAAAGCATCATGGAACAAATGTCGTGGTCGACGCCGAGTACGTGGATCTGCGGTTGAGCAGTTTGTCCCAGAGCGAGGATTTGGCGAGATACGTGCTTTGAAAACGCGAAGCATTGGTTGACGCCTGTTTAAGTCGCCATCTTAAATTGTCGAATATTCCGCTTAGCTGGAAGTCGCTCGTCTCGTCAAGCTGCTTGATGAGCTAGCATTTTAATCTCAGGCGTTCCCTAAAATTCCCTCCTCGTTCCGATGCGATTCCCCCTTTGATCTTTCGGCAAAACCGGCGCCCATTTATCGGTTTTTTGCGGGGTATGACACTGGTTCCATATTCTGGCGTTGCAAAGCCAGCTTCACGCCTTCATCGGCTTCCATTCGTGCACGATGTTTCTTCAGATTCGGATAATCGTCAATCGATAAAGGGGTCTGTTCGATCCATCGCGTGAGTACATAGAGATAGGCATCAGCAAAACTTCGATCCTTCAGGTACCAGTCACCGGCGGCTGCTAGATTCCCCTCCAGGCGTGCGTAATGCGTTGCCAGTTTTTCATACGTTTTGGCCTTGATTTCTTTTTGTGCCGACTCGCTGTCTGCGAATGCCTGTGGTGCAAAGTGTGGGCCATAGGTTGCGTGAACTTCCGAAGTCATGTAGCTCAGCGCTTCGGCCTCCTTTCGCCCCAGCTTCTGATTGCGCGCATAGCCCTCTTTGCCGTATTCGGCGCCGAGATACGCCAGAATGGCTGCAGCTTCAGTTAATACGTCGCCGTCGTCGAATTGCAGCGCTGGCACCTTGCCTTTCGGGTTGATAGACAAATACTCTTCTTTTTTTTGATCTCCACGTTCGATCGTTTTGATCATTACAGGCGCATTCAGCCACGCGACCGCAATGTTGGGTGCCAGTGCACAGGTACCCGGCATGGTATAAAGAATGGGATTACTCATCACACGCTCCTAAAGTTCATTGGCGACTCCTGAACACGATTTGATCTGGCAAAACTTCCCAACCTAAGCTGTCCTGTTTATGGTTAATCTTTGTCGATTCATATCACCCCACTTGATATGGCTCCCTGAATCCTTACCATTCGGCGCAATCTCTAACTTGAAGCTTGCGTCAAACTGCCTGCCTACCCTCAGTTTCATCTTCAAACCTTCTCTCAAAAATGAATAATTCACTCATCGAGCGTCTGTGCCAATTAAGCCAATACAATACCTATTTTGCCCGCCGCTTGACAGCATAACCGTACGGGATAGGCCATTCGGGTTCTATCCCTAACATGTGTTGCGCCTTGAGAACCCAGTAAGGTTCCCGCAGTAACTCACGGCCGATAAAAACGAGATCGGCCTCGCCGCTGGTGATGATCTCATTCGCGAATTGCGGGTCAGTTATCAGTCCCACTCCGCCCGTGTGGATTTGTGCTTCATCTCGAATGCGTCGGGCAAATGGAACCTGGAAACCTCTGGCAACGGGAATCCTTGCATCCGGTATCGCGCCGCCCGACGAGACATCGATCAGATTCACCCCAAGTAACTTCAGTTCTCGGCAAAGAATAATCGATTGTTCTATATCCCACCCTCCATTGACCCAGTCCGTGGCGGAGATTCGCACGAAGAAAGGCAGTTCGGACGGGATAACATCGCGCAGGCGCTTGGCAACCATTAGCAAAAGCCGCACGCGATTTGCCAGGCTGCCGCCATAATTATCCGTGCGATGATTGCTCAAAGGCGATAGAAATTCATGCATCAGGTAGCCGTGTGCCGCGTGGAGTTCTATCACTTTGAAGCCTGCGTCCAGCGCCCGCCGAGCGCCTGTTTCCCATGCCTCAATGCAATATTCAATATCCGTTTCCGACATGGGCTTTGGAATCGGGTCGTCGGCGTGAAAAGGCAGGGGGCTGGGACCAATCACCGGCCAGCCTCCTCCCGCTGGAGTTTCCAGGCTGCGGCCGCCATTCCACGGGACATCGCAACTGGCTTTGCGGCCGGCATGTGCGAGCTGGATGCCTGGAACCGCGCCATGCATCTCGACAAACCGCGCAATGCGAGCCAGCGGCTCGATATGCTCATCTTTCCAGATTCCCATGTCTTCCGGTGAAATGCGTCCCTCAGCCGTGACTGCAGTCGCCTCAACAACCACAAGCCCTACGCCGCCGATTGCCCGGCTACCGAGATGGACGAGATGGAAGTCATTGGCAAAACCGTCGTGGGCGGAATACATGCACATGGGTGACATTGCGATCCGGTTGCGGAAAGTAACGCTGCCGAGGGTAAGCGGCGACATGAGATCCACTTCCGGGATTTCTCGGTCGTGCTCGCTCTGACATTGCGTCTGACTAGCGGCATTGCTTGGCCGGCGGTCGCTGATCCGGACGGCTGTTGCAACTTCTGTGGTGGAGGTGGCGGCAGGACTTGCCTTGGTCAGAGGGTCAGGAGTTTCAGCTATATTGTGTTGGTTCTCATCATAATGAGACATGACTTTTTCCTCATTTAAGAATTGCCAGTGATCCTCCTGATCTCCTGAATATCGTAGCCAATATTGCGCCGGTACTCATTCTTGAAAAACCGTAGTCCGAGCGATTGTTACGCACGGCAAGCGCCGCTTCTTCAGAGAAACTCTAGAGCCGGTGCGCCGCTTTCCTGGAGGAAGCCGTATCTCTTATCATCTCGTTGCTGATACGGTCAAGTGCGTGATGAAAGGCGGAATGGGGACATTCCGATTGACCATCCTCTCCCGTCGCTTGCTTTTGGTCCTCTCCTCAAGCGCATGAGTGCAATCTTGTAATGGGGCGTGCGGAGGTGCGGCGTGGTTTCAAGGTCCGGGATGACGTAGGGGAAGGGAAGCATGCCAAAAGCAAGGATTTACTGCCCCCTCGCGACATTCTACCGCCGGCTGGCAATTTCGAGCGCCGAAATTGCAAAAACACTCAATGTCTACTTCTCTCCAAGGGTGAGCACCACGGCAGCCTCCGTTGTCAGCAACCGGAAGGTAAAGGTCTCCAGAAAATACAGTTCGACATCTGTACTGGAATGACCTGAGTAACCAATGGAGATGTCTTGGCCGATATCCAGTTTAAAATCACCGCCGCGGGTCGTGACCACGAACCCGCCTTCAATGGCGGGCGCCCAGACGACCCCTCCGTCCACCACGCGCTCAATATGGTTAAAGACCGGGTAACCCTCGTCGCTTCCTCCACTCGCGGCAGTATAGGCGTCTGTCCCGAGCACAAGCGCGTACGGTCCATTGACGCCGGCAAGCCGCAATTGGCTCACAGCCTGCGCCACTGCATCCGGATAGCCCCTCACGCTGGAAGGGAGTACGACTTCTGAATTGCTGCTGCCTTCACGAATGCCTTGAATTCCAGCAGCGGCGTATCCATTGAAGATAGCGCGATCTTCCGCAAAGGCGATTTTCCGTGCCGCGTCTTTCATCGGCCGCCAGTCCGAATCCGTTGCGCCGCGCTCCACGTCGTCGATTGCCTGCCGAGCGAGTTCGAATGGAACGCGTAGTTCGACGATTGCTTTTACATCGCGTTGCACCGCCTGAATCCCGTCGCCGGGGGCTTGGATCTGGTGAAGATGCCCGGTGCTGACAGCCGAGAGCTGAAGGCCTTTTGGCTCCGGAACGTCTACGACCCGTCGTGCCGCAAAATGGCGCTTCAGAGTGCGGGCCGTCTCCTCCTCGATCTGAGCCCAGGCTTTGCCGGAAATAGGCGCGAGTTCCCGATGGAGATTATTCACTTTCTACCTCTTTTTTCATTTTTTCAGAGGACGGATACCTGGCGACCGATGACATGGCCGCTGAGTCTTCAAAGTTTGAACACGAAGTCATGGACACACACTTCGGCGCGGCATTTTCGAGAAGGTCGCGGATGGCAGGAAAAACAATGTACCGTACAGGCGGCCGAAGCCCAGTGAAGATTATAATTTCCCCTCGTCCAACTTGATGTGGGAAAGTTTCATCCGGCCTATAATTCGCTCTTGTTCGATTGCTGAGCGAGAAATCAGTAGCCGCCCGAACCAGATGGTGCCCGAGGCACGCTAGACCCTTGCGAAGAGCTCGAGCCCACGCCAGATCCTGGCATTCTGGAAGAACCCGTTGAGGACCCTTTTTTGCTTGCCATTCCCTGTCCGGTCGAAGATTGTCCGGACATGGATGACTC
>DASSHJ010000143.1:0-5090 GCA_035692965.1 Nitrosospira sp.
GAAGACGCCCGGGCAATGGCCGTCTATCTGAAATCGTTGCCCGAAAGCAAGCCCCGGACGCAGTCGACACCTCCCTTAGTGACCGAACAGGTTCGTGATTGGCTGGAGCAAGGCGCAAAGATCTACAAGAAGCATTGCGAAGATTGCCATGGGGCGTCAGGGCAGGGGGCACCGGGTATCTATCCGCATCTCGCGGAAAACCGCGGCGTCATGCTTGATCCTCCAGTGAACGCAATTCGCATCGTCCTCAACGGAGGATACCCGCCTTCCACCTCAGGGAACCCTCGTCCCTATGGAATGCCGCCATTCGCGCAGCTCTTGAACGATGGCGAGGTGGCGCTCGTCCTCTCGTATGTCCGAAATGCATGGGGAAACCGCGCCAGTTTGGTGACGCCCGAGCAGGTCGATAAAAGCCGCGAGGGCCTTCATTGACTTGGCCATGCGTGTCGGCAGCGTTACGCCGGTGTATTATCCCTGGAGTCTATAAGGTCGTTGCTGGGGGCTGGGACAGTGGAAGCGGAGACCTCTTCCCCGGGTTTTTTAGAATTAACGGGAGAGGGAGATTGCTGGACTACGCCGCTTTCCTCCTGGTTAAATCGATGGCGAGCGCCAATATGCCCGGGTCCGTTCCGAAAATATTTTGTCATGGCAAGCGGTTTCCACGAATGAGTTATTGATTGTTTTAGATTGCCGCCGGACACGTCCCATCAATGCCAGAGGGATATGCTCCGGACTGCTGTGGCTATTCCCGTTTGTCATGCATCTATCCGATGAATCGTCACGGCTGCGTCAGCGTTTGAGCTGTCCGCGAATTTCGCCGCTTTTATGGGCATCGCTATGGATGTTGACGTAGAGCTGGCCTGCCTTGAAGGCATCATACTGCGCATCCGAAAGTTTCGCGTCGCTTGGAATCGTCCATTCATTATCCGAGGTCTTGGTGAGCGTAATGATATCAGGGCCGTTTTTCCCGGCTGATCCCTCATGGATATGTCCACCCGTCCCCTTGATATTGGAAGTGGTTATCGTGCCTTTGATCGACTTGTCATCTTCGACCGTTATCGTGCCGTTTCCGGAAGCGGTCGTTTGAACAGGAGGAACTTCCTGCTCGCCATTCAGGCTGACTTGAATTTCTTTTCCAGCCGTTGCGTTCTGCGAGCTAACCAGCAAGCTGGCGATCAACGCAATAAAGGCGAGGCTGAACGCCGGTTTAGGAAGAAATGATTCCATTTGAGTGGCCTCCTTCGGGATGGTGATTAATTGGGATCAGTGCTTAGCGAGGCGTGCCCGTGTTCATATACGTTATTCACCGGGGTCAACGCGCCGGACAGTACTTTAAATAAACAGCCGACAATGAGTCCGTACGGTAGCGTACGTAAATAAATGATTCTCATTCTTATTGACAGGGAATATATATGCTTTGCCGGTATGAGGAGAGGAGTCTCGCGATGCGAGACTGCGGGACGATGTGTGTTTCCCGAGCGTTTGTAACCCCTTTTATTTGAGCGGTATAACCATACTGTGCGGAACGGGGACTGCGGTGACAGTGTTTTGGGGGCTTCCTTCTATCAGTCGATCAGAGTAGGTCAGGTAAATAAGGACATTGCGCCGCGGATCGACTATTCGGACGATGTGCAGGCGCTTGAAGAGTATGGACATTCGTTCCGTAAATACGTCCTCCTGTTGCGGAAGCTTCTCTGTGAACTGAAGCGAGTCGGTTACCTGTCTACATGCAATCGAGGCTTCCGATCGATCTTCAGCCAGACCTACGGTACCTTTAAAGCCCCCCGTTCTTGCACGGGAAACGAAGCAGGTGATGCCGTGCACCTTTGGGTCATCGTAGGCCTCGACAATGACCCGGTCATCCTTTCCAAGCCAACGGAAAGCGGTGTCCACCTCGCCGATGAGCTCCGCCCTGGCCGCAGCGGGCCAGAGTACGCAGACAACAGCGATAGCCCGTAAGCCTCGAGAACTCACCCATCGAAACATCTTGGATCTCCGTACATTGATTGCATTCGCCGAACTATCGGACAGGTCTTTAAAGGTGCATGTCCCTACCTTGCCCGCTAAAGCTTCGGCACTGCAGAAAGACTGCGGACTGATCCGGGGCAAACGGCGGGGAGCAGCTTTACGTTCTCGACGCCCAGTGTTGGGGCGAGGCTCAGGATTTTAACCTAAAACCAGGACCCCGCGGCATATTAGCGAAGCTCGATGGATATCGAACATCGGGCGTACGGCTATCTTCTTTCGGAGTATATTCACGGAGTATATTCATATGGGATTTGGCGGAGTTAATCCGAAAAACGGATGAACGTCCAGTCTTTATTCTTTCAGATAAGCGAGCATGAATTCAGGCCGAGATGAATCCCAGGCCGAGCAGAGGGCGGCGGATTCGGAGCGTGTTGTACAGGAGGCGATTGCCGACGGCGAAAAAATGCCGGTGGAAACGACATCCAATCCGGGTGTCAACATCGCGGTCTGGATAATTGCATTGATAGCTGTAGTTGCCGCGTTATATCTGGGGCGCGCTTTTTTCGTTCCATTATTGCTTGGCATCCTTGTCAGTTATGCATTACGTCCAATAGTGGACTGGTTCGAGCGCTATCGCATTCCCCGCGCGTTGGGAGCGGCACTCATTCTGGTAGTGCTTGTCGGGGGGGCCTCGTGGATGACATTTTCCTGGAGCGATGAGGCCTCTGCAATCATTGAAAGACTTCCCGATGCCGCGCGCAAACTGCGACAGAACCTGAGCCTCTTGCGTACCGAGGGGTCAAGTGCGTTTCGGCGCGTACAGGAAGCCGCCGATGAAATCGAGGGAGCTGCTGTGGACGCAGGTTTGAAATCCGCTGCAGCGCCGGTGGTTGTTACGAGGGAATCCGAAGCGAATGCATGGCTGCGCGATTTCATGCTTGCGCAATCTGCACTGCTGGTCGCGCTTATTGCACAAGCGCCCATGGTATTGCTGCTTACCTATTTTCTGCTCGCTTCCGGTACGCATTTCCGGCGCAAACTGGTCCAGGTTGTCGGGTCTTCGCTTACCCGGAAGAAAGATATTGTGAGGATGCTCGAGGAGGTGGATAAGCAAGTCCAGCGCTACCTGCTTGTCATGCTGACATCAAACGCCCTGGTCGGGATTCTTACCTGGCTTGCGTTCGAAATGCTTGGCGTCGAGCATGCAGGTGTATGGGGAGTGGCTGCCGGCGTACTGCATTTTGTTCCTTATCTGGGGACCCTGGTTATCGCACTCGCAAGCGGTGTGTCAGGCTTGCTGCAATTTGACGCTCTCCCGCCCGCGCTCGCCGTGGCCGGTTTATCCGTACTCGTCTCGGGTACGGTGGGGATGGTGTTCACGACATGGTTACAGGGTAAATTCGCGCGCGTGAATGCGGCAGTTCTATTCATCGTACTTCTGTTTTTTGGCTGGCTGTGGGGCATAGCGGGATTGCTGCTCGGCGCTCCATTGCTGGCTATCGTCAAAGTGGTTTGCGATCGTGTTGAGCCTCTCAAACCCTTGGGTGAACTGCTCGGGCGTTAGAAAAGCACTCCATCTTCATAGATCAGTTTCTATAGAAACACACTGCGATAGCTCAGCGTTTCCGAACTCTTGACGGTGGCGAAACCCTTGAAATTTTCGTTTACGCCGTTGCGAAGGCGAGAAATAGTGTGATCGCGATCAATGGATATTCCATCCGATATCCTCCTTGATCTCGTCAGCAGCACGTGAGACCGCGGACGCACTGTCTTGCCAGAAAAACAATGGCCATACGGAACCGGCTAAACCACGTCTGCTTATATTTCTTTCGCCTTCAAGGCAATGTCTTGGGCCGAATGAGCATTTCCCTTATATAGGACTGAATTCTGATCAGAAGGAGATGTTGGGTTCGCCCATAGGCAGGGTCCTAAAGAACTCGATTTCAGAAGATTGAGAAGAAGCAGCAAACGGGCAAGAAGTACAGCAGTAACATTTTTGGTGTTGCCTTTGCCAAGCCCTCAGCCCACCCACCGCCCCCCATTGCTTTTGCAATACAAGCTCTCGTATCCCCATGTTATAAAAGCGGTTATATAAAAAGCATAATAATGAGGGACATGGCGTGAACGCTTTCAAAGCGTGGATTTTGTACGTGAGCTACGCCATTGCGACTATGCTATTCATCATTTAATCCAGGTTGGAAAATCGAAATTGGAAAAGGAGCAAAGCACGATGACTTCCCTTCAGAATCCCTTTCCAAGGTAGAGGCCTTCTTATCTGCGCTCTACCAGCAGAATTTCTTTAAGGACGAGTCGACGCAGGGTAGTGTCCTCTGGTACATCGCTTTTTACAAAAAACGTGCCCCTCAGAGGCGCCAGGCCTTTCGAGCTTGGGGGTTTATATTGTTATTTTTAAGCATTAGTCTCCCGTTCCTGACCCAGATGGTCGAAAAAGAGCACCAGGCGCAGGTGGCCTCCACGCTTGCTTGGCTAATAGCTGCTTCCCGAAACAAGACTTGATGTTTCCTTCACAAGTTGTAAATTCAGATCGGGAAACGCCGTTCAGGCGCCCGAACGTGCCCGCAGACCCTCGAACTGGATGCGCGCGCGAGCCACTACCATCCGTTTCACGCTGGTCAATCCGCGAAATCGCCAGGACGGGGGCATCGGCCGGTCCAACCGCTCACTGAAAACCAGGAAAGCCACTACGGCCATGGCAGCCACGCGCCCCGATGGCAGCAACATAGGTAACAGCATCAACGCCCAGCAGGAAACCACGCACCAGACTCCGTGCGTCAAGCCAAAACGCAGCACGGCGCTATCGGCGGCGGCACCGAATGCGGCAAGTTCAGTATGCGAATGACAGCGATTGAGAGCCTGCTGCTTGATGGGCGAGAACTGCCACACCACCGCAATCAGCGCCGCGCCTGCCGCTGGCAAAAACGACATCGGAGCCAGCGGTTTGACGGTAATCTCGATTGCTAGCACTACGACCCCAGCGGCCATCCAGGACGCTCCATAACCCGCAACGAAGAGCGCCACAGCGCGCGCCCGGCGGTGCTTGAAGCTGCGTTGCCGCACGTATTGAATAGAAGGAATGAGCAGTGGCGCCATCATTGCCACCA
>DASSHJ010000144.1:0-2701 GCA_035692965.1 Nitrosospira sp.
GGCGGCATTGTAGGCACAAGTGGAGCCAGGACGTCGGGCGACATTAATCAGCAACGTTACGACGCCGGCTATATGCAGTGTATGTATGCCAAGGGTAACCGGGTTCCGCTTGCAGGCCGGGTCATGGAAAACTCTGCGGCGGGTGCAGGCACTCAAGGGGCGGGCGCGCCTCCTCCGCCCCCGGGAACACCTCCCCCTTCGCTAGAAACCCCATCCACCGTTGGCGGGCCCTGACGGGAACGTCAGGGCTACGTTCTGCTGTTTTAGCGGGCGTCATTCATACCGCAGGAATCGCTCCGCAACGGCGTCCTCGCCAAACCGCTGGATCAGTGCTTCAGTCTCTGTCAGCAGCGTATCGTCCTCATCCTCATCGAAAGCGCCATCGCCGACGAGTTTTGCCGACAAACCGGATGCAATTGCATCCCTCACGGTTCCAAGCGTAGGCGGGGTTTCGTTATTTCCATCGTTTATCACTGCGTCAATAACACGGGAAAGGGCTTCGCTTGCCGAGTTATCCGCAAAATCATCGGCGAGCACATCTCCCCCATACTCCTCGATGAGCGTATCGAGTTCCTCGAGAAGTGAGGTATCGATCGGAAAATTGTGCAATTTTTCCGTTTCCTCCAATGAGGCCGGCAGCAAACCTGCAAGATAAGCACGCACGGCGGCTAGTGTCACGGGTTGCTCGGCATCCGGATCTTTCATCCGGGCGTCGATCAGGGCCGACAAATTGGAACTGACACGAGAGGAGATATCAACAGAATCCGGGATCATGGTTTTACTCCTGTAAGCTAGTCCTTGATTGAGTGACCGGATGCCGAGAGTGCGTCAATCACCTCTTCGTCCGTCACTTGTGGAAATTCTTCGTAGAACTGGGCGACCGCCCGAAAATTAATGGGCTGCGACAGGCAAACGACGCGGTCGGCACTGGTGCTTATTTTTTCCACAGTATCTGGCGGCGCTACCGGTACGGCACAAATGAGCTCGGCCGGGTTTTTCGATCTCAGCGCATGCAGCGCGGAAATCATGGTCGAGCCAGTGGCCAGTCCATCGTCCACCACGATGACTATCCGTCCAGAAGGATCAATGGGTGGACGTACTGGGGTGTATTGATGGCGGCGCCGGCGTATGACTTCAAGCTGTCGGGCAGCTTCGTTTTTTATATATTCCTTGCTCGCTCCGACGCGGTCGGCATAGTCAGCAACATATACCCACCCGGTCTCATCGACTGACCCAATCGCAAATTCCGGATTACCGGGTGCTCCCAGTTTTCGTACAAGCACCACGTCGAATTCTCCGCTCAGTTCGTTCGCAATGATTTTGGCCATGGGCACCGCGCCCCGCGGAATCGCCAGCACAAGGGGGTTCCTGCCGCGATACTCCGAGAGGGCAGTGGCAAGCCGCTTTGCTGCATCATCCCGATTTGCAAAAATCATATGCCTCCAATGCGGTTTGCATGTCTTGAATGTTCTTCGATACACAGGTTTCCCTGCCGGTGGCTTTCAATGGCATACTTCGCTGTGTAAGTTGCCGCGCAGGCTTGCTGTCCTGGCAGGCAGATAGAAGGTCTTCTCGAAGACCATCCCAATATCTGGTTTGCGGGTTTGATGGGTTGCATGATAACAACAACCGTAAGCCAAACGCCCGTCTCGGCTCTTTCAGTCTAGTCTATTCTTGAGATTCATCCAGCTAATTCAATCAGTCTTGAGTCCCGGTTATCGCTCTCTTTAGCTACTATACTTAGAATGGTTAACAGGATTTCATGCGAAGAAAAGAAGATGCGGTGCGGGAGCGCTCGCCCGTTATAGTTATCCGTAGACCACTACGGCTCATCTCATTTGAGGACGCCAATATGAAATTCATCTTTCAGATCACATCGCGCGATATTTCCCATTCTGATGCCCTGGAGTCGCATGTGCGGCAGAAAGCGGAGAAGCTCGAGGCGTTTTATCCGCACATGATGGGTTGTCGTGTAGTGATTGGAGTTCCCCACAAGCACAAGCACCAGGGGCGAGCCTTCAGCGTTCGCCTCGACATCACTGTTCCCGGCAAGGAGCTGGTCGTAAATCATGAAGCAGACGAAGACGTGTACGTCTCCCTGCGGGATGCATTCGATGCTGCGAGACGGCAACTCGAGGACCATGCGCGGCGGCAGCGCGGGGATATCAAGGCACATACTCCAGTGCTGCATGGAAGGGTGAAACGGCTGATTCCGGGGGAGGATTATGGTTTCATTGAGACACCCGACGGCCAGGAGCTCTATTTTCATCGCGACAATCTCGCCAACATCAACTTTGACAAGCTATCCGAAGGCAGCGAGGTACAGTTCGTCGAGGACGTTGCAAGCGAGGGACTTCAGGCGAAGCGCGTGAGCGCGGGCAAGCACCATTCGCCCGGAGGGGAGGCAAAATAAAATTCGATACGGCAGGGCAAGTAGCCGTCACTCATCGATGCCCTCGCTACTCCAGGCGTCTTCCTGTTGGCAATCACGGGCTGTAGCGCGCGTGGTTGCGAAGCCGTCGATATAGTCCCGTCATGTACTGACTCCTCGCTGGCCTCGCCGGAAGGAAGCGCGCCACGCTGCACGTACTCTGCTTGAAAGATCGAGGATGGAAAGACCGTAGCCTTCGTGCCCGATCCTCATCCAAGGCGCACTTGATCCAGCGCATGCACTGTCCGATGACTTCGTTCAGATCTTCCA
>DASSHJ010000145.1:0-4653 GCA_035692965.1 Nitrosospira sp.
CCCCCCTCGGCAAGGTTAACAAAGTCGAAGACTTCCTCGGCTTGGCGAACACCTTCTCAAAATGCCGGGTAACATTATCCCGGTGGCCCTCAAGCTTTTTCAAAAAATCGCTGTAGCTGGAAAAACCCATTGCCGTCCCCACGATTGCCTGATCCACGGCATTTTCAGGCAGGGTATGGGTTTGCTGATCGTCGAGATACTGCAAGCGATGCTCGAGTTTTCGAAAAAAGCAATATGCGCCGGTCAGGTCAGCGATGATCCTTTCCGGTAATTGTTGCTTTTCACCAAGGCGCTGCAGCGCTGCCAAAGTCGGCCGAAGGCGCAGCTCCGGGTCGCGCCCGCCCCGAATAAGCTGGAATACTTGCGAGATAAATTCGATTTCGCGTATTCCTCCTGGTCCCAGCTTGATGTTCTCATGCAATTCCCGGCGTTGAACCTCCTGCCGAATTTGAGAGTGAAGATCGCGCATGGACTCATAGGCACCGAAATCCAGGTATTTCCGGTAGACGAATGGTCGAGCAATCTCAGTCAGCGCTGACACGTTTCGATCGCTTCCGGTTATGGCACGACTCTTTATCCAGGCATAGCGCTCCCACTCGCGGCCTTGCGTGACGAAGTAATCCTCGAGCATTGCGAAACTCATGGCGAGAGGCCCGCTTTCTCCGTACGGGCGCAAGCGCATATCCACCCGAAAAACATATCCGTCTTCAGTAATCTCCTGCAAAGCCGCAATGACCCTTCTCCCCAGACGGGAAAAAAAGTCCTGATTGCTGACTGATCGGCGTCCATCCGTATCCCCGCCCTCGGGGTAAACGAAAATCAGATCGACGTCCGATGAAACATTAAGCTCACATCCTCCCAGTTTGCCCATCGCAATCACGATCAATTCTTGAGCCGTTCCGCATTCGGCACCGATGGGTGAGCCGTAGCGATCCGATGCCGAAAGCGCTCTTTTTTGATTTTCAAGAGCAAAACCAATAGCTACTTCCGCCAAGTCGGTCATGGTCGCCATGACTTCTGGCAGGTTCGCCAGTCCCGCCAGATCTCTTGTCGCCACACGCAACATCACGCGCCTTCGCAATTTGCGCAAAACCCTTTGCAGACCTTCTTGGCTGTCTGCCCCAGAGGAATCTATACTGAGAGATTGGCGCATTTCCTCCCTTCTCAGGGGGCGATGCAAATTCTGCATCAGTTCCTCCCGAAGATCGGGGCTGCTCTCCAGTAAATGCGCCAGGTAACGGCTGAGAGGAAGAATGGAATTGATGATTTCTTCTGGCGCAATACGAAAATTCATGGTTAACGAAAATTCATGGTTAAGGATTCCGAGTTGGAACACGCACTCCGGATTATTCTTTTTGCATACCCGAAGAAACCTCCTTAAGCCGCCCTGCACGGGATTTATGAATCGAGTCCGTCTAGGGCGATTGAACGAACTGCGGCAGGTCTTATCTAAAAACGTTTTTGCGCGCGTTCCCCTGTAGGGGTCCCCGTGGGGAACACGTGTCCTTCCAAGCTTTGACCCTACCTGTTCGATTATTTGCGCTTCTTCTCCTGCATCGACTCCAAGAGATGGCCGGTAAACATACAATCGGAACTTCGCATTGAAGTTATCGATAAAACCCGATCTCCGACCCGGAAACAGCTTTCTGCTCAGAGGGTTTGCAGCAGCGCTCGTTGTCGTTGCGGCGTGCTTTGCTTTATTGCTGTTATCGCTCCGCTACTGGGTTCTGCCGGATATCGAGCGCTATCGGGAAAATATCGCTCAGGCCATCAGTCGAGCTTCCGGTCAAGTCGTCACGATAGGCTCGATCAGGGCCGAGTGGGACGGCCTTCATCCCCATATGATGCTGGGCATGATTCGGGTACACGATCATAAAGGCAACACGACGCTGCTGTTGCACAAGCTCGAAGGCTCGCTTTCCTGGCTTTCAATATTACACGGTAATTTTCATTTCCGTGACATCCGCATCGACCAGCCCGACCTGATCGTGCGCAGGGATTCCAAAGGAATAATCCATGTGGCGGGTTTTGCGCTGAGCGACGCCGCCGAAGAGAATGAGAGTGGCTTTTCCGATTGGTTGTTGCAACAGGAACACGTGACCATCAGAAACGCCAGCATATCGTGGCAGGATGATCAGCGGAGTGCCCCTGAACTGGAGTTGTTGGTCAACCTGCGCCTTGAAAATCGGGGTGATCACCATCGCTTTGGTATCTTGGCGGTTCCACCTGCGGAGCTCGCAAGACGACTGGATGTCAGGGGAGACCTGACCGGAAAATCTCTTGGAACTCCAGAACGATGGCGTGGACGACTGTTTGTAAGAATCGACCAGGGTGATATCGCATCCTGGCGCCCGTGGCTCCCCCTTCCAGGGCAAGTAAAGCTGGATCAGGGAGCCGGCGGACTTCGAATGTGGGCTGAAATAGACGGCACAGACATAAAGAAATTATCGGCGGACATGCGTTTACGAAATGTACGCGTCCAACTGGGCGACGACTTGCCGCAACTCGATCTGCTCCGTTTAGAGGGTAGAGCGGGATGGCAAAAGGTGCACGACGGAAACCGGGAGGGCGACAGATGGTATGTCCGGCAATTGTATTATGCTTTGCGTAACAAGCAGTCGGGGGAGCCCGTCAACTTCTCACTGCAGCTCATGCAGCGCCACGGGGACAAACCTGGCGGCGGAAAAATGAGCGCGAGCGCACTCAACCTTGAGATGCTCACCGACCTTATGGACTATCTGCCGGTTAGCCAAACATTGGGTCAGGAGGTAAGCAAAGCTTCCGCGCGAGGGGATCTACGATCTTTATCGGTGAACTGGAGCGGAGAATGGATAGCGCCGGTCAGCTTTAGCGTAAGAGGTAGCTTCGACAACGTCAGCATGAGCCAGGTAGGTAAAATTCCCTCGTTCAGTGGCATGAGTGGAAACATTGATGCCACAGAAAAACGGGGGTCGCTAAACCTTCGCTCCCGCGACGCAAAATTGGAACTGCCCGACCTTTTCCCGGAGCCTCTGATCGCTGATATGCTGATCGGCCATGTAAACTGGAGTTCAGCGGACAGAAATTCGACAATGCTCAAATTGAGCAATGTTTCCTTTTCCAACCATTTTGCCTCGGGATCAGCTTCCGGGACTTACCATCTCAAGTCCGATGGGGTAGACACCATCGATATGGTCGGCAGGCTTGCAAATGTCGACGCGCGCTACCTCGCGCGCTTTATACCGGACACGACCGGGCCGTCCGATAGCTCCCTGGCAAACTCGGTGGTTGCGGGGAAATTCTCCGATGTACGCGTTCACGCCAAGGGGCCTCTCGAAAACTTCCCTTCCAGGAAACAAGACTGGGGGATCCTCCGGGCACAAGCGCGAGCATCTGGCGTGACGCTTGATAACCTTCGGGGGTGGCCAAGAATCGAGAACATTTCGGGAAGTCTCCTCTTGCAGCAGAACCGCATCGAATTTGATTCTGGACAAGCTTCTATCTTAGGGACCCGGGTGACCAGAGGGTATCTCCACATTCCCGACATCACCTCCACGGACGCTATCCTCCTTGGGCAGATCGAGGCGAGCGGGCCTACGCAACAATTCTTCAATATCGCCACCCGGTATTCAGGGGAGGCCTTCAAGGCGCCCCTCCTTGACAGTGCGAAGTTTACTGGGGAGGGCCGATTGTGGTTGACCTTCAGTAGCCCTCTGTCCAGCGGTTCCACCAAATTGTCGGGAAATTATCAATTCATAGATAACCAACTCTATCCTGGTTCCCGCATTCCAGGCCTGAAGAGCATCAATGGCATGCTCGGCTTTAATAATTCAGGGATCAAAATCCAGAACGTGATTGCCCGGTTCCTGGGCGGACCAGTATTCATCAACGCCGGCAATATGCAGGATGGCAGTTTTCACCTTGCCGCTTCAGGTACGCTCAATCCAGGGAATGTAAATGAGATCACAGACGGAAAAATGGCAGAAGCCGTCCCGCTGCTGGTCAAGCATCTGCACGGCAGTACTGGTTGGCGAGCCTCCATGCAGGTGAGCGACAAGGCAACCAGTCTGATTGTCGAATCGTCACTCGAAGGCCTCTCCTCGAATTTCCCCGCACCATTTGCCAAATCTTCCGTTGAGGAAGTACCTTTCAGGTTCGAAAGGATATCGACGGGGCCGGACAAGGATGAAATAAGCATCACCTATGGCCGCCGGGCTGCGGCGAGGATAAACCGCATTCGCAAGGAGTCAGGGGAATACCGGGTAGATCGGGGCGTTGTTGCTTTCGGTGCCTTACTCCCGGCAACAGCCGCGAAGGCAGGCGTAACAGTCATGGGAACATTGCCCTTACTGGACGCGGATCAATGGCTCGGGCAGATCAAGCAATTCAAACTGCAATCAAACATGAGCACCGAGGCTTCGGCGATCATGTCCCCAGTCAATATACAAGCAGTCAACATACAGCTTGGGGTACTTAACTTTCTAGGACGGCAACTTACAGATGTCACGTTGAGCGCAAGCAAGGAAGACGGCGTATGGCGTTCCACGGTAACAGGCAAGGAAATCAGCGGCAACGTCAGCTGGGACCCTTCGGGCAGGGGAAAAATTGCCGCGCGACTGAGCAAGGCCACTGTTTCACCCGCTTCCTCGACTTCAAATGTCCCGCCCCGTTATC
>DASSHJ010000146.1:0-2824 GCA_035692965.1 Nitrosospira sp.
CACTCACCCCTGGAATGGGTATCAAAATTATGCGGCATCGCGCAAGGCAACTCGGAGCAACTCTTGAATTCACGGGCCCCAAAGAGGGGGGCATGGAAGTGCGACTGGAAATGAGAATGGTTTAGGCGGACCATCCAACGATGTCAACCTCCTCCAACATTCCGACCCGAAGAGCACGAGTGATGCTTGTGGATGACCATGCAATGCTGCGTCACGGCATGGTCATGCTGATCAACCTCGAGCCTGATATGGAGGTCGTGGCGGAGGCCGGAGACGGTGACGAAACACTGTCGATACTCAAGAACAGCTCTCCTCCCGACATCGTTCTGATGGATTTGTCTCTCAAAACGATTTCCGGGTTCGAGGTGATTAAAAGCGTGCATAGCCTGATACCCGGATTACCCGTGCTCGTTGTATCAATGCATGACGAGGCGGTATATGCTCAGCGCGCACTTCGGGCTGGTGCACGTGGGTATGTAATGAAGCACGAGCCGGGAGAAGTCCTGGTGACGGCGATTCGCGAAGTACTCAAGGGGAATATTTACTTGAGCAAGCAAATGCATGCGCGGCTCCTGAACCAGGTTGCTGCCGGCGGCGCAAAACCTGAACCCTTGATCAATAGTTTGACTCCAAGTGAATTTGAAGTACTGCATCTGATAGGTTCGGGTCATAGTAGCCAGGAAATCGCCAAACTGCTTCACCGCAGTATCAAAACGATAGAAACCCACCGATTCAACATTCGCTCAAAACTGAACTTGAAAGACGGCGCCGACCTGATACGTTACGCCGCCCAGTGGATTTCAGAGCAATCCTGAAAACGGGTGCAGATGGGAATGAGTAAATGGGAATGAGTATGAGAGGCAGCGCTAATTTGGCCGCGAGGATAAGTTGTAAAGCCACTTCTGCCACAAAAATATTACCTAAGGGTTTCCCTTAGAATAAAACAAGGGTTTCCCCAATATACGGATAGTATTGACTCGGATAGGATTCATCCTACTTAATTCTATTCGGGTTCATTACCATCCATGAAATCCACAACGGAACGGCTCGTAGCGGTTTTATCGGCGGTCACCCTGCTGGCTTCTTGCGCGGAAACGGCTCCTCTCGAAAGGAAGAACGCAAATAGTCATGTGGCTTCAGAGAAAGCCAAGAGGCCGGCTGATCATGATCGTTTGGCGAGGCAATACGAAAACGCCGCCAAGCAATTGCAGGCGAAGGCAGAGGAACAAAAGAAGCTGCTTCGGCATTATGAAGAAAAGAGCTATCTTTATGGTAGACAGGCGCAAGATAACCAATCACACGCTGCTGCCATGCTCAGCAGGTATCAGCATGACGCGGAGGAAACCATGGAGTTGGCCGCCTTTCACCATAGAATGGCGTCCGAACTTGCAAAGCGTGAACACGCCGGGCAAATAGCGGAAAAACCAGGGTCGAAGCAAACCGGGGAAACTGGGGCCTGAGCCAGCAAGCTTATCCCTACTGACCGAGTTTCAGAAACTGGCGACGCCCGGTTGTAGTAGTTCGATTTAATCTGGCTTTAATCTGACAGTGGGCCCCGAGATTATTCGGGGTCTTAGTTTTCGTTCTTCTTTCGCGCTTATGACTGTGTACGCTATGGAATCAGGTGTACTCGCTCGAGGCGTGCCCTTCCGAATTTTCCTCGATAGCTCTACAACGGGCCATCAGTAAATATCCCACATCATATCATCGTTGTTCGCATCGAGATGCCCTCACTTGAGTGTGTTCGCGTCTGCCGCCTAAAAAACAGATTTGTGATCTAAGACACTCGCCAGCTGCGGTTTACCCGGCTGGTTCTCTACTTCCTTTCAAAGACAAACCCTCGTCATAAGCGAAGCCCAAACCGGACTATATCCGTTCCCTAAAAATGGATATAATAAGCCCCACATTTTCAGGGACTTGCTCTAGCTCTACCATTATTTCCGCAGAAATCAATATTCTTGGCATAGCATTGCTGCCGCACTGCCTGTTGTACAGATCATCCCAAAGCTACAGCTTGAGCATCACCTCATCCATGAGCAATTCGTAATTTTCCTATCTCACAAACGGCGCGAGCAAGAAAAAAAGAAGAAGCAATACGCCTTCTCAGCGCCGCTTGCTGAAAATGCCAGTTTTAAATCGTTGCTGACAATTATCTGCCCGGGGGGGGGATTATTTTTTAACACAACCGTGGAGGTAATATGCGTAGTAAAGGGGAGAGCCGGTCGGGCTTTGTCAAATCGAGCCTGATAACATTTCTGCTTGCGGCAGTGGCAGTGCCCGCGCTTGCGGAAAGCAATGTTGAGAAGTTGCGCAATATGTTCAGGTCTGTAAACAGTCATGGCATAGACGCAACCTTTAGCACAGCCGGCTATATAGATCTTGATAATCCATTTTTCAAAAGCCTGGGGACGAATGGCCGTAGCTGTAGCACGTGTCATGTACCTTCCGAGGGATGGGTGATTACACCAAAAGGAGTCCAGGCGCGCTTTGAAAAAACCAAAGGTATGGATCCGCTGTTCCGCTTGAATGACGGCGCTAATTCACCCGCTGCGAGGGTATCAACGCTCGAGGAACGCCGTAATGCCTATAGCATGTTGCTCAGCAAGGCAAACATACGTGTAGGTGTCGGCGTTCCTCCCAATGCGGAATTCACATTGGTTGAAGCGGATGATCCCTATGGACACGCGAGCGCGACAGAGTTGTCGTTATTCCGCCGTCCAATGCCCTCGACGAATCTGAAGTTCCTGAGCAGTGTAATGTGGGACACGCGTGAAACAACGCAAATGCCAGGTTCAGGTAATTGTATTTTTGGTACCACGACCTG
>DASSHJ010000147.1:0-3758 GCA_035692965.1 Nitrosospira sp.
CCTATGAGACCATAATTGAGGATGGGGCCTGCTCTCATGCGACAGGGACATTGAGCAACATGAATTGGAGCGTTTAGATGGAAACAGTGAAAACCCGGGCAGCCGTGGCGTGGGGTCCGGCCCAGCCTTTAGCGGTGGAAGAGGTTGATTTACAGCTTCCGAAGAAAGGTGAAGTGCTGGTGCGTATCGTCGCAACGGGAGTCTGCCATACCGATGCGTTTACCCTTTCCGGCAAGGACCCGGAAGGCAAATTTCCCGCAATCCTTGGGCATGAAGGGGGTGGTATCGTTGAGGCGTTGGGGGAAAGCGTTACGAGCGTCAGCGTAGGGGATCATGTGATTCCGCTTTATACCCCTGAATGCGGGCAGTGCGAATTCTGCAGATCGGGGAAAACGAATCTCTGCCAGGCGATCCGGGCGACCCAGGGGCAGGGGCTGATGCCTGATGGCACCACCCGCTTTTCCAAGGATGGCAAGCCCATTTACCACTACATGGGCACGTCAACTTTCTCGGAATACACTGTGATTCCGGAAATCGCGCTCGCAAAAATCAACAGGGACGCGCCACTGGGAAAAGTGTGCCTGCTCGGATGCGGCGTTACAACCGGACTCGGGGCCGTCGCCAATACGGCAAAAGTAAAGGCTGGCGATACTGTTGCAGTTTTCGGCTTGGGCGGCATCGGGCTTGCCGTCATTATCGGCGCAGCCTTGGCAAAAGCGGGACGAATCATCGCAATCGATACCAATCCCGGAAAATTCGGGATTGCACGTCAACTGGGCGCAACCGATACCGTCAATCCAAAAGAATATGATAAACCTATCCAGGATGTCATTATTGAAATGACAGCGGGCGGGGTGGATTTTTCCTTCGAATGCATCGGTAATGTGCAGGTCATGCGCTCGGCCCTCGAGTGCTGCCATAAAGGTTGGGGAGAGTCAGTGATCATAGGGGTGGCCGGGGCGGGCGAGGAAATCTGTACCCGTCCCTTTCAGCTGGTAACAGGGCGAGTATGGCGCGGGTCTGCGTTTGGCGGGGTAAAAGGGCGTACGGAGTTGCCGGGATACGTGCAGCGTTACCTGGACGGCGATTTCGAGCTCGATACATTTATCACGCATACCATGGGACTTGAGGATATCAATAAAGCGTTCGACCTGATGCATGAGGGAGAATCCATTCGTACAGTGATACATTTCAACTGAAATTCGACGGTCTGCCAAGAGCGTTGGAGAAAATTCCGCTTCCCTTTCTGTATAATCGATCCCTTTTTCGGAATAACGTCCATGGAAGCGGAACAGATTAACGCTATCGAATATAAGGTTACGGACCTGGATACCCGTGCGGCCGAATTACGGAGGTATCTTTGACTTCGATGCGAAGCAGACCCGGCTGAGTGAACTCACCCGTCTGACAGAAGATCCCGGCATCTGGGACGACAACAAGCGTGCCCAGGAGCTGGGCAGGGAAAAAAAAGCCCTGGAGGACGTTGTCATCGGCCTGCGCACCGTCACCCGACAATTGAATGACGCGCGTGATTTGTTCGAGATGGCAAAGGAAGAGGATGACGACCCTGCCCTCCTCAGCATCCAGCGCGATCTCGCGAATGTGGAAAAAACCGTGGCGGACATGGAGTTTCGCCGCATGTTTTCCAACCCCATGGACCCCAATAATTGTTTTGTGGACATACAATCCGGCTCGGGCGGCACGGAAGCCCAGGACTGGGCGGCGATGCTGGAGCGGATGTACCTGCACTACTGCGAGCGACGGGGCTACTCGGTGGAAGTACTTGAAGAGTCCCCGGGCGAGGTGGCCGGGATCAAGAGCGCAAGCCTGAAAGTATCAGGCGAGTATGCGTACGGGTACCTTCGCACCGAGACAGGCGTGCACCGGCTGGTGCGGAAGTCGCCGTTTGACTCGGGCAACCGGCGGCATACCTCGTTTGCCAGCGTTTTTGTTTATCCCGAAGCAGATGAAACCATCGAGATCGATATCAACCCGGCTGACTTGCGGGTGGATACTTTCCGCGCGTCCGGCGCGGGTGGCCAGCATATCAACAAGACGGACTCAGCCGTTCGAATCACTCACAATCCCACGGGCATTGTCGTTCAATGCCAGACAGGCCGATCACAGCACAGGAACCGGGCGGATGCGATGGCGATGCTGAAATCCCGTCTTTACGAAGCCGAACTGCGCAAACGCAACGAGGAAAAGCAGGCGGTAGAGGACAGCAAGACGGATATCGGCTGGGGTCATCAGATTCGTTCCTACGTCCTGGACCAGTCCCGTATCAAGGATTTGCGAACAGGCATTGAAACAGGAAATACGCAAGCTATCCTCGACGGCGATCTGGATGGGTTCATCGAGGCGAGCCTGAAACAGGCCGTATAGGAGCATGGTGGATCATAATAATTCAGAAAAAAGTTCGCAGGAAAAAAATTTGCAGGACCCGAGCTCACAAGAACCTGCTGACCGTAAAGGCTCCGAGCTGAAACTGGTCGAAGAGCGCCGGGCCAAGCTGGCCGCCCTCCGTGAGGCCGGGAATCCCTTCCCGAATGATTTTCGCCGAACCGACCTGGCGGCGGAACTGCATCATAGCTATGCAGGCAATTCCAACGAGAGTCTGGAAGCCGAGCCGCGGATGGTCAGCGTGGCAGGGCGTATGATGCTCAAACGCGTGATGGGCAAGGCGAGCTTTGCTACCATCCAGGATATGAGCGGGCGTATCCAGCTATATATCGCCCGAGACGTTGCCGGCGAAGAGGCTTATTCCGCATTCAAGCATTACGATCTGGGTGACATTCTCGGGGCGGCGGGCACGCTGTTCAGGACCAAAACTGGCGAACTATCGGTGCGCGTCACACATTTACGCCTGCTCACCAAAACGCTGCGACCTCTTCCCGAAAAATTCCATGGTCTGACCGACCAGGAGCAGAAATACCGCCAGCGCTATCTCGATCTCGTCACCAGTGAAGATAGTCGAAAGGTATTCATTACGCGTTCACGGATCATCCAGGCCATCCGCGAGTGCCTGGCCGCGCGCGGCTACCTCGAAGTCGAAACCCCGATGATGCATCCCATCCCCGGGGGGGCAGCGGCGAGGCCTTTCGTCACGCACCACAATGCCCTCGATACGGATTTGTATCTTCGCATCGCACCGGAGCTTTACCTCAAGCGCCTGGTGATCGGCGGAATGGAGCGGGTGTTCGAAATCAACCGAAGCTTCCGGAACGAGGGAATTTCCACTCGGCATAATCCGGAATTCACCATGCTGGAGTTCTATGAGGCCTACCAGGATTACGCGTATTTGATGAAGCTGACCGAGATCATGCTGCGCGAAATCTCGGAAAAGGTTTTAGGTACCGCCAAAATAACCTACCAGGGGCGCGAAATCGATTTGGCCCAACCGTTCGAACGGCTTACCATCACCCGGGCTATTGAGAAATTCCACCCGGAATATTCGGAAGCACAGTTAGGCGACCATGCTTTTCTTATCTCTCGACTGAAGGCGCTTGGCGTGCCGTTCAAACCTGAAGACGGAATTGGCGGATTGCAACTCACGTTGTTTGATGAAACCACCGAACATCTGTTGTTTGAGCCTACGTTCATCATCGATTATCCCGCTGAAGTCTCCCCCCTTGCACGACGGAACGACTCCAACCCGGCCGTCACGGACCGCTTCGAGCTTTACATTGCCGGGCGCGAAATCGCCAATGGCTTTTCCGAACTGAATGATCCTGATGATCAGAAGGCGCGCTTCCAGG
>DASSHJ010000148.1:0-8800 GCA_035692965.1 Nitrosospira sp.
AACCGATCGTTTCGGCTGCCGAAGACCTTCTTGAGCAGATTGTTCAGCATGAAATCCTAATTAAGTCCACTATCTGAAACGATTGTCCAAAAAATAAGGGGTGAGGTTTTTGGCCTCACCCCCGCCGCAGAGTGCTAATCCGACTCAACCGGGCATCTTCAAGAATCGTGATGGATTTTGTGGTAAGCCCCTGTGCCTGACTTCGAAATGCAAATGCGGGCCAGTAGAACGGCCAGTGCTGCCCACTTCCGCGATTTTCTGTCCGCGCACTACCACCTGGCCCACTTTGACCAATCGCTTCGATGCGTGGGCATAGCGGCTAACCAAATCGTTGCCGTGGTCAACGTCAATCATATTACCATATTCGGGGTGATAATCGGAATACACCACCACGCCACCCGCTGCCGCCACGATCGGTGTTCCTGCTGCGGCGGTAAAATCGACCCCTTCGTGGAAAGCGCTTCTGCCCGAAAACGGATCTATCCGCACGCCGAACCCGGAGGAATACCATTTCGCGTTTACTGGCATCACGGATGGAAGCATTTTTTTCTTGAGCCTGTCCTGCATCAACAGGGAATCCAGAGCACCGAGCTTGTCGCTGCGATCTTCCAGAAGGCGCGACAATTCATCGATTTTATTATTGAATTCAATAAAGGACATTTCCTGGGATGGCAGGGTGGGCACAACGCCTCCCTGTCCGGGTGCCTGATTGAAGAGAAATTCCTGGGGTTTGATGCCGGACAGTTCTGCAAGCCGTGCCCCGACCGAGTCCAGCCGCAACAGTTGGGCCTGCATCTGACCCATCCTCACGGCCATGGCATTGAGGCTGTCGCGAAGATAAGATTGCGCTTTCTGATGTTCTTCCTGCTGTACGCTCAGAATGAGCGACCGAAGCGTGGGACTATCAATTTTATCGGCGTAGCGCAGGGATAGGTAGTTCAACCCCATTGCGAGCAATACGGCAGTCAGAAAGAATACAACTGCGACGAGCACAACGTGAGCGCTTGTTAACGTCAAGCTTCTTGTTTTTGCCAGATTATTGGAAATTAGAATAATATTCATCTCATTCCCTCATCTTCATTTGGCCGATGCCTCCCCACAAGATCAACTTTTACCTCCGCCTCCTGAGCCAGGGCGCCGATCATCAGCGCTTGTTCAGCCACATGACCGCATTAACCGCAATGCAACATGTATTCTGCGGGATTGCCCCGCCTCGACTGGCTCGCCACTGCGCCCTCGGTGGACTTTCTAATGGAAAGCTGATCATATTCGCCCGTAACAGCGCCATTGCGGCAAAGCTCAGGCAAACGACGCCTTCTTTATTGTTAAAATTTCAGGCGAAGGGCTACGAGGTTACTGCAATTCGAATTGCCGTGCAAGCAAATTCAGGTACCCATGGGAATAACACGCCGGCTACCAAACGCAGCATTGGCGGGGTGGGCAGGGAAAGCCTTCGTCAGCTCGCCGTGAAGCTTCCCCAATCTCCCCTCAAAGCCTCGGTCGAGTCGCTCCTTCACAAGGCCAGCACTGCCGGCCGGAAGACAGGGGGTTGAACGAACTTTAACGAACGTCTGGACAAGTTTAAGGAACGTCTGAACAAGTCCTCGCGGACCGCATGCAATAATCCTTAATCCGCTTGTTTCCGGAGAAATGCCGGAATATCCAGCATGTCGACTCCGGATTGTTTCATCGCCTCCACGGTTGCGTCCCGCCTTCTGTTCGTGCGAATCGCCGCCGGCGCGTCCATTTCTTTCCAGTTCACACCTTCTGCAAATAATGCGTTGTCCGTTCCGGTGCGTCCGTGAACAATACTGAACGGTTTTGACAGAGCACGGTTGGCTACGCCCCCCAACCCGGTAGCCACCATGGTGACTCTAAGATCCTCCTGCATGCCTTCATCAATGACAGTGCCCACGATCACTGTGGCGTCTTCGGCAGTGAAGTTCCTGATGACGTCCATGACTTCATGAATCTCCTTCATCTTCATTCCTGCGCTGGCAGTGATGTTGACGAGTACGCCGCGCGCGCCGGAAAGGTTTACGTCTTCGAGCAGCGGGCTTGCCACGGCCTGCTCCGCCGCCACTCGGGCCCGATCTGCTCCGCCTGCAAACGCGGAGCCCATCATCGCCATGCCCATCTCGGACATTACCGTTTTTACGTCAGCAAAGTCGACATTGACGAGACCGGGACAGTTGATGACCTCTGCAATTCCGGCAACCGCCCCGTACAGTACATTATTCGCGGCCTTGAACGCGTCGAGCATGCTGACATCCTCGCCCAGCACAGCCATCAGCTTGTCGTTCGGAATCACGATCAACGAATCAACGTACTGCGACAATGCCTCCATCCCGGCCTGCGCCGCCTTGATGCGTCGCCCTTCGAAGGAAAAAGGCTTGGTAACCACTGCTACGGTCAGTATGCCCAACTCCCTCGCGACCTGGGCAATTACCGGCGCTGCGCCTGTTCCGGTGCCACCTCCCATTCCGGCCGTGAGGAACAGCATGTCGGCCCCCTCGATCAATTCGGCTATCCGCTCGCGATCCTCCAACGCGGCGTTGCGTCCGATTTCGGGGTCGGCTCCCGCCCCAAGCCCCTTGGTAATCGCCGATCCCAGCTGGAGTAAAGTGCGCGCCTGGTTGCGCTTCAATGCCTGGGCATCCGTATTGGCGCATATGAATTCGACACCTTGCACCCCATTCAGGATCATGTGATCCACGGCATTCCCCCCGCATCCGCCGATGCCTATGACTTTGATTACCGCTTCCTGTGTTTGTGTATCCATGATTTCAAACATGGCAGTTCTCCTTATATAATTTTCCATCAAATCCATTACGGACCATTCAGTCCCGCCGTTTGCCCTCTCTGTGCAGCTCTTCGTTGCCCCACTAAAAATTGACCTGGAACCAGCTGCGCATCCGCCCGAGGATGCGCTTGAACGAGTTCCCCTCGAGGCGAGTATGCTGATTGCGCCGCAACTGCTCCATTCCGGACTCGATGAGACCAATGCCTGTGGAGCACCGCGGCGTAAGTACCACTTCTTCCAAGCTCCCGTGATAGCGAGGCAGACCCAGTCGCACGGGCATATGGAATATCTCTTCTCCAAGCTCCACCATTCCCTGAAGAGAACTGCTGCCGCCTGTCATCACGATGCCCGAAGAAAGCAACTCTTCAAAGCCGCTCCGGCGCAGCTCAGCCTGCACCAAGGTATAGAGCTCCTCCACCCGTGGTTCGATGACTTCCGCCAGCGTCTGCCTGGAAAGCTGGCGTGTCCCCCGGTCGCCCACCCCTGGAACTTCAACCATATGGTGCGGATCAGCCATTGAACGCAGCGCGCAGCCAAACCGGCACTTGATGTCTTCGGCATCCTTTGTAGGCGTGCGGAGCGCCATTGCAATATCATTCGTGATCTGATCTCCGGCAATTGGAATCACCGCCGTGTGACGGATTGCCCCGTGAGTGAATACAGCGATGTCGGTTGTTCCTCCCCCGATATCCAATAGACAGACACCCAGCTCCTTTTCATCTTCGGACAGTACGGCCAACGATGAGGCAAGAGGCTGCAGCACGAGATCACGCACTTCCAGGCCGCAACGGCGTACGCATTTCATGATGTTCTGTGCAGCCGCGACGGCACCAGTCACGATATGCACCTTTACTTCCAGCCGTATCCCGCTCATTCCGATGGGTTCGCGCACGTCCTCCTGCCCATCCACGATGAATTCCTGGTTAAGCACATGAAGAACCTGCTGGTCATTGAGAATGTTCACCGCCTTTGCCGTTTCCATGACTCGCTCCACGTCCAGCCGCGATACTTCCTTATCCTTTATCGCTACCATTCCATGTGAATTGAAGCTTTTAATATGGCTGCCCGCAATTCCGGTATATACCTCCCTGATCTTGCAGTCCGCCATCAGCTCGGCCTCCTCAAGCGCGCGCTGGATTGCGTTTACCGTAGTGTCTATATTGACCACGACCCCCTTCTTCAAACCACGCGATGGATGAGTACCCATGCCGATCACATCAAATCCACCTTCGGGTTTTATCTCTGCGACAATGGCTATAATTTTTGATGTCCCGATGTCCAGGCCGACAATCAGATTTTTCGCTTCATTGCCTCTACTCATCTGCCCGCCAAATTCGCAAATCTCATTCTTTTATCCAAGCTGACTCACTCCAGGTCCGGGGGGAACTATCGTGCAGCAAAACCGTTTGGATACCTCAAATCCACGTAACCGAGTTGCATGGCCGTCTTGCCGAACCCGTGGGAGTGCGCCAATACGTAGCGCCTCAACCTCGCCTCCAACTGCTCGCGCCCCAGTTCCAAGGTGGTTCCATTTCCAAGCCGAAGCGTCCACGCCCGCCGGGGAGAAAGTCTCATGTAACCGATGTTCTCCCCGATCGGACGCAGCAATTCCGAAAAAATCGCATAATGCCTTGCCATATCCCCCGCACTTTCGTCCATGCCTTCGAACAATGGCAGGGGCTCGTCGGATGCAGCCTCAAAAATTTCTCCCCGAATATTCACAAGCCTCCTGTTTCCCCATCGTGCCAGCACGACATGTTCCTCGATCTTCAATTCCAGGCTGTCAGGCCAGACGCGCCGCACGCTTGCCGTGCGCACCCACGGCAACTTGCCGAATGCGCGACGGGCAGCATCCAGATCGACCGTCAAAAAATTCCCAATGGCCTGGCTGCGGACCGAGTCCGTGATTTGTTCGTGTGTCACATGCTTGAGTCGACCAGTCCCGGTCGAACTCACACTGACCTCTTTCAACGGAAGCAATGGCAAATTGACGACCCACTTGGTGATGTAATAGCTCGCTATAAGCACGGCCAGGGCAAACAGCGAGTTCGCCAGCGAGCCCAGCATCTGGTGGTTATCCCACATGGGCGAGCTCCAGTATTCGCATGACGAGGTCATCAAATGAAATACCGGCAGTGCTGGCGGCCATGGGCACGAGGCTGTGGCTGGTCATCCCGGGTGACGTGTTGGCCTCGAGAAAATAGGGTGTTCCCGATCGATCCAGCATCACGTCGACCCTTCCCCATCCTTCGCACCCCAGCATCTGATGGGCTTTCATCGCCTCCGCCTGTATTGCATACTCCTCTGAAGCCGACAAACCGCTCGGGCAAAAATACTGGGTGGTATTGGCGACGTACTTTGCCTCATAGTCGTACAGTCCGTGCATGGGCTGAATTCTTACCAGGGGCAGGGTAACGTCGCCCAGGATAGAGGCGGTCAGCTCCACCCCTTCAACAAACTGTTCCGCCAGCACCAGGGGATCATGCTGGGCAGCAAGGCGCCACGCCGATCGCAGATCCTTGGCTGCCTCTACTTTCGTCAAGCCAATGGTTGACCCTTCCCTTGACGGCTTCACGATGAGCGGCAGGCCGAGTTCTTCCGCAACTGCGTCAAAATCGCTTTGCTCCGTCAGCAAGGTGTGACGAGGCGTGCTTATCCCTCCTGCCTCCCACAGCAGCTTGGTCCGCCATTTATCCATCGCAAGCGCACTTGCCAGGACACCGCTCCCCGTATAGGGAAGTCCCAAGAGCTCGAGCGCGCCCTGAACTGTTCCATCTTCGCCATAGCGGCCGTGAAGAGCGATATGGGCGCGGGTGAATCCCTGCTGCACGAGCGCCTCCATCGGCTGCTCGGAAGGATCGAAAGGATGCGCATCGACTCCTCGCCGGCGCAACGCATGAAGTACTGCCCTGCCGCTTTCGAGGGAAATACTGCGCTCTGCCGACCGGCCGCCGAGCAGCACGGCAACTTTTCCGAAATCGTCCTGACTCATTGCCATTTTTTTTAAAGACCTGCGGACTATAGCGCCCGCCCGATAATCCGCACTTCGGGCTCCAGCTCAATCCCTGCCTTTTCTCTTACCCCTTTTTGTACCGCCATGATCACTGCCTCGATATCTGCGGCGATCGCTGTCCCTGTGTTCACAATAAAATTCGCATGCTTGGGTGAAACCATCGCACCTCCCACCTGAAACCCCTTCAGTCCACACTGTTCAATCAACCGGGCGGCCTTATCGCCCACCGGGTTTCGGAAAACAGAACCTGCATTGGGCAGGTTCAAAGGCTGGCTCGCGATTCGTTTACCGAGGAATTCCTTGATGCGCTGACGCGATTCAGCCTGCACACCATCCGGCAATCTGAACCAGGCTCCTGTGAACCATTCCTCACTCTCCAACGGCTCCCCCGTCCATTTCCCGGTCTGGTCGTCTTCCTTTAATGTCACACGGCGATAGCCAATTCCGTAATCGCTGGCGGGACGTTCACGCACTCGTCCTTTGCGGCTGACTGTTTGCACGCGCTCAACAATTTCCCAGGTTTCACCGTCATAGCATCCCGCATTCATTGCCAGGGCACCGCCGATAGTCCCCGGAATGCCTGCCAGAAATTCGGCACCTGCCAAGTTATGTGATGCGGCGAACCGGGCAGCCTTTGCGCATGCCACGCCAGCCTGTGCATAAATCAACCCGCTTCTGTCAAGCCGCTGCTCGAACCGCAACTCGTTGAGCCGCGCGTGAAGTACCACGACGGTACCGTGCACACCGCCATCGCGCACGAGCAGGTTACTGCCAAGGCCCACTACATACACCGGCTCGTCCTGCTCCAAAGTCTGGAGGAAACCGGCGAAGTCGGTGAGATCGGCGGGGAAGTAGATTCGTCGGGCTGCTCCCCCGACACGCCACGAGGTGTACCGTCGCATCGGCTCGTTCATGCGGACTTCCCCGCGGAGAACGGGCTGTGAATGAGCCGATTCAACTTCGGACATATCCATCAGCACCCCTGTTCTCTGCAGTCTTCCGGTTTATCGAGCGATATCTCCGCCTTTTCCACCGGCCTCCGCCTCTTATCCTGGCTATGCTTCTCCTGCGCTGGCTGACTCTCGCCATGGGCAGCTTCCGCTTGAAGCGCAGGAGCAACGGCGCCCACCGACCCCGCTCCCATTACCAGGACGACATCCCTGTCACGCGACACGCCGTGGATCTCCTCCGGCAACTCGTCCACGGTCTCGACGAAGATGGGCTCTATCTTCCCCTGCACCCTCAAAGCGCGCGCAAGCGACTTGCTGTCAGCCGCTACGAGAGGGGTTTCCCCCGCGGGATACACCTCGGTCAGCAGCAATACATCCGGACTGGATAACACTTTCACGAAATCCTCGAACAAATCCCGGGTACGGGTATAGCGATGCGGCTGAAACACCAGCACAAGCCGTCGCCCTGGGAACGCTCCACGCGCGGCTGCAATCGTGGCTGCCATTTCAGCAGGGTGATGGCCGTAATCATCGATAAGTGTAAAGCTTCCCTCCGCGCGGTCTGCGGTGGCGGCTAACGCAACTTCGCCGTACCGCTGAAAGCGTCGGTCCACGCCCCTGAAACCAGCCAATGCCTTGATGATTGCCCTGTCCGGCAACCCGATTTCATTACACACCGCAATCGCTGCAAGCGCGTTTTGCACATTGTGCAATCCGGGAAGATTAAGCGTTATATTCAGCCTGCGCGTGCTGCCGTTGACTCCCACCAGCGCGCAAAAGCGCATTTGTCCTTCGTTATGCTGGATGTCGGCGGCGCGGACCTGAGCTGAATCCGACAGGCCGTAGGTCGTGACGGGTTTGGTAATTGAGGGCATGATTTCGCGAACCCTTAGATCATCGACACACAAGACAGCCATCCCGTAGAAAGGAAGGTGTTGCACAAAATCCACGAAAGATTGCTTCAGCTTGGCGAAGTCGTGTCCATACGTTTCCATGTGATCGGCATCAATATTGGTCACGACCGCGAGCACCGGCTGCAAGTAGAGAAACGAGGCGTCGGACTCGTCCGCTTCAACTACGATAAACTCGCCGCGGCCGAGCTTCGCGTGCGATCCTGCTGCTTCCAGCCTTCCCCCGATCACGAATGTCGGGTCCATTCCGGCTTCGGCCAGAATGCTGGCAATCAGACTGGTCGTCGTGGTCTTGCCATGCGTACCCGCGATAGCGATTCCCTGGCGCAATCTCAGCAGTTCCGCCAGCATGATTGCCCGCGGCACAACCGGCACGTTCCGCTCCCGCGCCGCGACAACTTCCGGGTTGTCCGGCCCCACGGCGGTGGACGCTACGACCGCATCAGCGGATGCGACGTGACTGCTCTCATGGCCAATATGGATAGTCGCGCCCAGCTTCTTGAGCCGGCGGGTAATCACGCTCTCGCACAGGTCTGATCCGCTGACCTTGTACCCCAGGTTCAGCAGAACCTCAGCAATTCCACTCATCCCCGAACCGCCGATGCCGACAAAATGCACGCGCTTCACCTTGTGCTTCATATCGGACCGCCGAAGACATCAAATAATCTCGAAAACACTACCTTTGCTCCTCATCCTTCTTATGGTCAGCCTATGGGTCCGCCTACCTCCCTGCCCTACATCCTTATCACTTCCATGCATGCTTCCGCTACAACTCGAGTCGCATCGGGCTTGGCAAGCTGCCGTGCCTTCATGGCCATTTCAGAAAGTTTTTCCCGTGTAAATCCCATCAATAATTCCGCCAGCCTTTCGGATGTCAGTTCGCTTTGCGGAACCAGGATTGCGGCGCCCTTGTCGCTCAAAAATCGTGCGTTGGATGTCTGATGGTCATCCACCGCAAATGGAAATGGGACCAGGATACTGGCCAGTCCTGCCGCGGCGAGTTCAGCGACCGTCAGAGCGCCCGCCCGGCAGATCACCAGATCGCAGTCGGCGTAACGCGCTCCCATATCATTGATGAAATTGACCAGTTCGCCCTCGACCTGGGCCTCGGCATAATTGTTTT
>DASSHJ010000149.1:0-11778 GCA_035692965.1 Nitrosospira sp.
CGGCAGGCGCGGGGGACATTCTGGACAAAGCGCAGGTTTGCGAGAATCTTGAACAAGCTTTGAGCGGAACGGTATTTGCAGCTGCGGTCACTGCTCGCCGGCGTGACCTTTCACATGAGGTTTTCGATGCGAGACGCGGGGCAATAAAACTGATTTCGCACGCCGTGCAAGACAGCGTGGCGGTGGTATTCGGCACAGAAATTTCAGGTCTGACCAACCAGGAGGTCAGCAAATGCCAGGTTGTCGTGCATATACCTGCCGATCCGTACTACTCCTCGCTCAATCTCGCGAGCGCCGTCCAGGTATTGGCATACGAGTTGCGCATGGCGTCGCTGGAGACGGGGCCTTCTCCCCAAACTGTGTCAACTCGGAATCCTGTGACTTTCGATGACATCGAACTGCTGCTCGGCCACCTTGAACGGGTGGCCATACGAAGCGGTTTTCTCGATCCGGAAGAGCCCAAGCGCTTGATGCAAAGGATGCGCCGGTTGCTGGCGCGCGCCCGCCTGGAAAGGGAAGAGCTCAATATACTGCGGGGAATTCTCAGCGCCTGCGAAAAACAAATGCAAAATCGGCTATAAGACAATCGCTCAGGCATGCACTCCTGGCCTCAAGAGAGATTGTGACGCGGGTGACAGTGCTCTTCATTGCCGCGAATTCAAGGCTCGCATGGCATCGATATCGTGCTGAAAATGGGAAGGTCATACCCATAAAATAGTTGACTGTAATAAAGGGGCTTTATATACTTGACCAACGTTGTCGGGTATTAGAGCGGTCATTTTGAGAACGTGGATCTCGAAAATATGAATTTTTATTGGAGCCTAAAATGCGATTGACGACCAAGGGGCGGTTTGCGGTAACCGCAATGATCGATCTTGCCTTGCATTGTGGGGAAGGGCCAGTCACGCTAGCCGATATTAGCGAGCGGCAGAAAATCTCCCTGTCTTATCTTGAACAGCTGTTCGGGAAATTGCGGCGCAATAAATTGGTGGGTAGCGTACGTGGTCCGGGCGGGGGTTATTGCTTGACGAAGCCGATGAGGGACATCTCTGTCGTAGATATTATTCTGGCCGTGGATGAGCCTATTGATGCAACCCAGTGCGGCGGCAAGGAGAATTGCCATAACGACCAGCGTTGCATGACACACGACTTGTGGGCGACACTCAATGCGCGGATCCGCGATTATCTCGCCCTGGTGACCCTGGAGCAGCTGGTTGCGAATCCCAAGGTAAAGGATATTGCCGTCTTGCAGGACATGCGCGCCCACAAGCAGCCACACCCGACGGAGCGATACCCGACGGCTCTCATGTGAAAATGCTGTGCGCGTGTTTCCTGCCCTGATGGGAAGCTTGTTGCAGCCCTGTGAATTAACCTTTCCCGCTGAACAACCTCTTATCGACCGCTTATGACTTACGCATATCTCGACCATAATGCCACTACACCGGTGGATGATGCGGTGTTTGAGGCCATGCTGCCCTACTTCAAGGATCGATTCGGGAATGCCTCTAGCAGACACGCACTGGGGATGGTGGCGCGCCGGGCAGTCAACCAGGCGCGCGAGCAGGTTGCCGAGGCGTTGGGCGTTCAGGCTTCCCAGGTTATTTTCACGAGCGGTGGATCGGAATCGAATAACTTGTTCATTCAGGGCGCAGCTGGCTACATGAAGCCTTCCCGGATCGTCATAAGTTCAGTTGAACATCCTTGTGTGCTGCGAACCGCCAAGGAGCTTGCGCGGAACTCGAATCCGGGTTGGAATCTGCGCTTGTTGGCCGTGGACGATTTGGGGCGCGTCGACCCGGAGGACGCGGAAAAAGCAATGCAGGAGCAAAAGCCTGGTCTCGTCTCGGTAATGCTTGCAAACAATGAGACCGGAGTCATCCAGGATGTTGCGGCGATTGCAGAGAAGGCACGCGAGCATGGCGCCGTGGTGCATACGGACGCGGTGCAGGCATTCGGCAAGATTCCCGTCGACTTCGAGTCACTCAACGTGCACGCCCTGACCTTGTCCGCGCATAAGGTTTATGGGCCGAAAGGAGCAGCCGCGCTTGTCGTGGACAAACGTCTGCTTCTCAAGCCGCTTATCCACGGTGGCGGCCATGAGAATGGGATGCGGTCGGGAACCGAGAATGTACCGGCGATTGTGGGGTTTGGCGTGGCCTGTACATTGGCCGGAGAACGGATGATGGCTGCTACCGAAAAAATTCTGGCAATGCGAGAGCGTCTGGAGCAGGGGTTGATGGCAATTGGCGCTGTTATTTTCGGATACGGGGCTTTACGGCTGCCCAATACCTGTTATTTTGCCTTGCCAGGCATAGAGGGCGATACGCTTGTCATCCGGTTGGACAAGGCAGGATTTGCAGTAGCGAGCGGCGCCGCATGTTCCAGCGTGAATCCAGGCCGCAGCCACGTGCTGGAGGCAATGGAAGTAGACCCGGCCCTGACCCGATGTGCGGTTCGCATCAGCCTGGGAAGCACGAACTCCATGACCGAGGTTGAAGATTTTTTGCGAGCGTTGAAGAGAGGAGTGGATGAATTGAGGCGAATGAGCATGGTGACAGCTTGAAGCCCGGCAGCATGAGTGGCGCAAGGACAGGGCTAATCCTCACTAATTATGTGGGATTATTTTATGAATCGGTCAGGCGCTGCCCTTCCAGGCTCCTGCTTCTCGTTATCGGTGCTGTACTGGTATCGGGGTGCGCCAGCACGCGCAGACATCCCACGGAAGATACTTCGTTTGACAATATTGATCCCTACGAAAAAGCAAACAGGAAGTCGTACGCATTCACCGATTATCTCGACCGCAAGGTGATGCAGCCGATCGCTGAGTTCTATATCGATTATGTTCCGGTAAGAGTACAGCATTCCGTTGGGCATTTTTACGATAACCTGGCCTATCCGAACGTTGTTCTGAACGTTTTTTTGCAAGGCAAAGTGCGACAGGGTTTCCAGGACAGCGCGCGTTTTCTGATTAACTCAACCGCCGGCATAGGCGGACTTTTCGACGTTGCTTCACGAATCGGTCTTCCTCAGCATGATGAGGACTTTGGCCAGACACTCGGGGTATGGGGTGTCGACGCAGACACTTATATATTCATACCCATGCTTGGACCCAGCACCAACCGTGATATTGCGAGCCTTCCGGTCCGCCTCGTTACCAATCCTTTGTTCTTCGCGGGCATATTTGCTGTCGGCGCGCCGGTCACCGTACCTCTTTCCTTTCTGGATGCAGTTGATACCCGAGCGCGACTGTCGGGCCCAATGAAAATTCGGGATGAAGCGGCGCTCGAACCCTATCTGTTCGTGCGGGACGGCTATCTGCAGCAGCGCAGGCACCTGATCTACGACGGAAATCCGCCGCCCGAAGTATATGAGGAAATGATGGATGAGGAAGTACCCGCTTCCACGAAGTAGCAGATCGAGTGTACGGCAACGGCATCCTGGAACAGAATGAATGCTTCGGGTTGACGAAGGCTCGTACTTTTCAGGCTACCCCCCGCTTCGTTTAAATGAGGGATGAAGGAGATGAAGATGGGCGAGTATCACCTAAGTTCTCCCATCATCGCGCCCCCGCAGAGCCTCACCCGCGTGACGCACCTTATCTACTTCCTTCACGCCTTCAGCGTTCTGATGGGTGTTCTCGGGCCCGCGCTCATCATCACAACCTTTCTGAGCGGATGGCCCTCAATCATCGCCGTCATCATCAACTACATCAAGCGAAACGACGTACGCGGCACCTACCTCGATTCCCATTTTAGGTGGCAAATTCGAACATTCTGGTACGCTCTATTCTGGCTGGTCGTAGCAGCCCTTCTCTTTGCCACTGTCGTAGGGATCGTGTTTGCATACATCCTCGCGGTAGGCGTCGGCTTCTGGATCGTTTATAGAGTATTGCGCGGGTGGATGGCTCTCGGGGACGGCAGGAGCGCGCCTGCATAGGTGGGGCTGTTAACACTTGTTTCGTGCCCGCGACCCTTCTTCGGTAATATTTCTTCTTTTTTGCCTCCAATCTGATGGAAGCGCATTTATAAAGTACTCTACTGTCTGTCATTTACCAAGCCTCCCCCTTCTTCCCGGAAGCCTTTTCGGTCCGGGCTAATCAATCCCAGGTTTTTTGCAGGGTTTTCATGCTTTCGGCCGATCTGTATCGGCTGCCCTCCAGCCCTCGTTTTCTCAACCCCTTTTTCCGGTTTTTCGCTGCAGCGGAACTATGCTGTTTGCGTTATGTGGGGTGACGCACAGATTCAGTTAGTCTGTATGCTGAAAACTCATCATTTCGTAGACCTGAAAAATTGTTGGGACAGGGCAACGAATGAAACGGGGCCGGGCTATAAATACTGCCCTCACTTATTAAATAGGCAATTAGAAAAGGTCGATTTATGTTCACCAATAACAAAAAAGTGCTGGCGGTTTTTCAGATCAAGCCTAAATTCTTGTTTCTTGTTGCCCTGGTTGGCTTGCTGACGGGATGTTCGGTGATCAACGCGCAGAAAGGCAACCCGCTCTCTTCCGGGCGATGGATCATTCTACCTTTTCAGAATTACTCCCAGGCGCCCCGGGCCGGGGAGCAAATGGAAGAACTGGTGGCGACATTGTTCAGAATTCGAGGGGTTTCAGACATAGAAATCTACCAGCCGCAGGACGAAGACAAGAGCGGGTGGCTTGAGTTCAACGATCGCCGGCGGCAGGAAAAAGCGTTGTTGTCGGCTATTAAAAATAATGTTTCTTACGCGGTTACCGGAAGCGTTGACGAATGGCAATACAAGCTTGGTGTGGGCAGTGAACCTGTGGTTGGCCTGACCGTCCGTATCCTCGAGGTTCCCTCGGGGAAAGTCGTCTGGTCTGCAAGCGGTGCGCGGTCTGGCTGGAGCACGGGCTCGCTGAGCGGAACCGCGCAGAAACTGGTTAAGGAGCTGATTTCGAGTGTGGAAATTAAGAGGCCATAGCCCGTGTTGACTGCAGTGATGCGTGAGAAAGAAGCAAAGATGAGGTGGGCAGAGCCCATTGCTATCTCTTTATTGCTGCCGGCGATCGGATACGCCATCGACGCCTCTGATCCTTTTTTCATCGCTTACCGGTTTCCCTGGCTGGTGCTTGCGCCTGTTTTCTCCAGTCTGCGGTACGGGTTTTTATCCGGCGTCACCTCTTCAGCTTTGCTCATCGTCATGATTTCCGCGGTATTTTACCAGGGGCTCCCTCAAGTTCCGTTTTTCCCCAACGAAATGATAGTCGGAATGTTGCTGCTTACCGTGATATCGGCTGAATTCAATGAATCATGGGCGCGCAAGATCAAGCTTCTCGATCACCAGTATAACCATCTGAAGGTGAGAATGGATAAGTTCGCCCGTTCCTACCATCTCATCAAAGGTTCTCATTATCAGCTGGAGCAACACTTGGCGAGCCAGGTTAAAAGCCTGCGTTTATCTTTGCTTGATCTGAAAAAGAAAATCCTGTCTCTTGAAAATGCGAGCGGTGAACCGTTGGCCGGTATTGGCGAGAATATTCTCAAGATTCTGGGCAGCTATCTGAATGTTCAGATAGCGGGGATTTATGCCGTAAACGAACGTCGGGAAATCGGTACCAACCCTGTGGCCTCCCTGGGGCAGCCGCGCCCCGTATCCGCGCTCGACCCGGTAATAGCAGAAGCGATGCGGACGGGGCATGTTGCAAGCGTGGAAGTGGAAAAAAATGATCCAGCCGCTGTTGAATCTTTGGTTGCTATTCCCCTGATGGATGTCTATCAGAGAATCTGGGGCATTGTTGTCGTAAACGAGATGCCGTTATTTTCATTACAGGAAAGCACCATGGATTTTCTCGCTGTCCTGGGGGGCAAAATGGGCGATCTTATTAAAAGACGGGCGGAATCGCACTGTAATGATAATGGAATACCCGTTTTCGAAGGCAAGCTGCGGAGAATCCTGGAGGAGGTGAGAGACTTAAAAACATCTGCAGTTGCGATCGCAGCTGTTATCAGCTCTGATGAACTGAAAGGCAAACTTCTTTCGAAGTTTCAGACCGAGCTGAGGGGGGTGGATGAAATCCTTATCGTTCACGATACTCCTGATCACCAGGTCTTTCTGATGTTATTGCCTTATACCGATGAAAAGGGTGGAAAGGAATTTTTAAAACGTGTCGAATTATCCCGGCTGTCGCCGAAAACGATTTACCACAGGCCGGATGCGGCCATGTGCATTAGCGATACCAATATCAGAGTTTGCATGTGGCTTCTGGATAACAAGAGCTCATTAGAAAAGGTGTTGTCAGGAATAGACCAGTTTTGCACGGAGGGGTCCACGGATATAAAGATCAGGGAGAACCAAAATGAAGGTGTTTTACATTCTGCTTGAATCGGCTTTTCTCGCGCTTGCCCTGGGGTTGGAAATAACTGTTCTGCAGTTGGTCTTGAGTGAATCCCTATCGGGACAGAACCTGCTGCCAGCCTTGCTCGGTCATCTTGTGACAAGCATTGTCGCTGCTTATATTCTGCCGAAAAGCATGATGCTTGATCTCCCTGATCCCCTTGTTGCTCGTCTGAAGGTTTACTTTCTGTTCTTTGTGATCATTTTCTATTTGCCCGTATTGGGACTGATAGGACTGTGCCTGGCCGTGCCCTTTAAAGCGTTGCATGGGCATAAGCGGGAAAAGCCGAATTCATTCATGCATACAAACAAGATACGGGACTTTCCTTCCGAATCCGCTGTTGCTGGCGGCCCAGCTGTCAACTTGCATAGCCTCAACGATTTATATAGATCCAGGAATCCTGAAAGACGGTTGCAGGCTGTGTATGCAACCTTGAAGTTAAAGGATAGGGATGCCATCCCGCTATTGCGCACAGCGCTTGCCGATCCCATTGATGACATCAGGCTGCTTGCGTACACTTTAATGGATCGTAAAGAATACAGATTGAGCAAGCACATTGAAAATACCAAGCAAGAGCTTGAAAAAAAGGAAAATTCGGGAAGAAAACAGTTATATCGCCAGATTGCGAGTTATTATTGGGAACTGGCGCACCTTGGACTGGTTCAAGGAGAGGCAAAAAACCATGTTCTCGGTATGGCCTACAAATACATCGAACTGGGCCTGGAGTATTCTCCGGAAGATTGTGGACTGCGTTTTCAATACGCACAGATTCTGCTGCGGTTGGGAAAATACCAGCTGGCGTTTGAACAGTTCAAGAAGGCCGAGATTCTCGGAATCGAACACGTCAGCCTGCTGACCTACTATGCCGAAATCGCTTTTCACAATCGTCGTTACTATGAGGTGAAGCAATTAATGACGGCGATAGAACTTCCCGCAGCTTATCCCCTGTTAACCACCGCGGCACGGTTCTGGCAAATGAGATCTAATGCAACAGCAACCGAAATACGCTGACATCACACTATTGCTGGAAGGCACCTATCCATTTATCCGGGGCGGAGTTTCGAGTTGGGTACATCAAATAATAGAAGGTCTCCCCCAGTACACCTTTTCCATAATTTTTCTCGGATCGAGAAAGAGCGACTATAGCGGCTTGCAATATACTCTAGCGCGCAACGTCGTTCACATAGAGTCCCATTATCTGTGGGATACCTTCTTTTCCTCGCCTCCCAAGGCCTGTAAAGGTAACGAGGCATATCTCGAGGAAGCGGCCAAGCTTCACGACTGGTTCCGCAATCCGTGCTCCGATTTTCAAGAGTCGGACCTGAAAAGGCTTTTGGTTTCTCTGGGTGAGCCGTCCGGCTTCACTGCAGAAGAGTTCTATTTCAGCGATGCGTCCTGGCGGCACATCTGTGAATATTACAGCCGCTACAACGAGGGGAATTCCTTCATCCATTACCTTTGGACCATCAAATCCACCCATATTCCTTTATTCATGCTTGCCGGCATTGCCCGCAGGTTTTCAATGGCAACCGGCGCGTTCCACAGTATCTCCACAGGCTTTGCAGGTTTCCTCGGCGTATTGCTGAATTATAGAACAGCCCGGCCACTTATCCTGACGGAGCATGGCATCTATACCAAGGAAAGAAAAATGGATTTGCAGACTCTTTTTATTAAAGAGCATCGCGATTCATTGAGCGACATGCTTTACATGGGTATGCAATATCAGGAATTGCTATGGATAAGATATTTTGAATCCCTTGGCCGGCTTATTTATAAAGCATCAAATCCCATAATCAGCCTCTATGAGAGCAACAGAAAACGTCAGATTGCTGACGGAGCAGAGCGTGCCCGGACTCAAGTCATTCCCAATGGCATGGAAATGGATCGTTTTCGTCCTGCTCGTGCGCAAAGGCCGGAAAAAATCCCGCTCGTGATCGGGTTCCTGGGACGAATAGTACCGATAAAGGACGTCAAGACTTTTATTCGCGCCATGCGAACCGTTCTGGCTCAACTGCCTGAGGCTGAAGGCTGGCTGATCGGCCCGCAGGAAGAAGATAAGGAATACGTGGAGGAATGTAAAAGCCTTATCCAGGAGCTGGGGTTGGAGGGAAAGGTAATATTTTTAGGTTTTCAAACCGTTACCGATATCCTTCCCCGGGTGGGTGTTCTGGTGCTGACCTCGATCAGTGAAGCGTTTCCGTTGGTGCTGCTTGAAGCTTTTGCAAGTGGTTTGCCAGTCGTGACGACGGACGTAGGTGCCTGCCGCGAAATCATTGAGGGTAACAGCGACGAGGATCGGGCGTTGGGATGTGCTGGCATTGTAACTCCCATTGCAGATCCGGAAGCAACCGCTGAAGCCGTGGTTACGCTGCTCACTGACGAAAACCGTTGGCGTGCAGCAACGAAAGCCGGACTTGACCGACTTGAAAAATATTACACGCAGTCCGGAATGCTTGACAGCTATAAAAAGGTGTATGACGACGCATTGATGCAATGAGTCATTGCAAATCATCCGGAGCCCGTCGTCAATCAAATCCTCCTATTGTTCCAGGGCTCAGTGAATGTCCATGACCAATTACCATAGACCTTGCGCCGCTGGATTCTCAGCGCATTGGGCCGGATACTTTCTGTTCCGGCTAACGCAATGACCCAACTGCCTTTGTCCGACGTAGAGCTTCTGAACTCTACCGTCAGCCCTCACACAAGTTCCCCATGAATCAATAATGGCTGGCATTGGCTTTAGATTACGAGATCTCTCGAAAACGGGAGCGCTTTCCGGGCTTTTGGCGGCCTACGGTTTTGCCGGAATTATCAGCTCGGGCCCATGGGTCTTATCGATCGTTGGCATCCTATTGATTGGAATTATCAACATAGAGAACGCCATCACGCCTCATTATGTCGGCGAGTTCCAGATATCCGTGACTTACCTGATGGCCATCTCCCTGATCCTGACCAGCCCCTTGCAACTGATGATTTCACGATTTATCGCGGATAAGATATATGAACATCACGATGAACAGGTTTTACCAAATCTTACGGGCGCAATCCTTGTTGTAATAACAATCGCAGGGACGCTAGCAGGAATCTGCCTGATTTACCTGTTTACAGGATCCGTTTTGTACCGCTTGTTGATGCTGAGCGGTCTGGTCATCCTTTCCATCATCTGGCTGGTGGTCATTGTTTTGTCCGGAGTGAGGGCTTACCGGGAAATTTTATTAGCGTTCCTGCTCGGTTACGGAATAACTGTATTGGCTGCCATCGAGCTTAAGGCGTTCGGGCTTGAAGGCTTGCTTTCCGGTTTTGTCCTGGGTCAAGCGGTTTTGCTGTTTATGCTCCTGGTTGTGATTTTCCGATCTTATTCAAGCAATAAATTCATTGCGTTCGACTTTTTGCGGCGAAGCCAAATATTCCCGAGCCTTGCTCTTACCGGGCTTGTTTACAACGTCGCAATCTGGGCCGACAAATTTATTTTCTGGTTTAATCCTCAAACCAGCGTCATGGTCATTCCACCCCTGAGAGCTTCGCAAATCTACGATCTTCCCATATTTCTCGCGTATCTATCCATCATACCCGGCATGGCAGTTTTCTTGTTGCGAATGGAGACGGATTTTGCGGAACAGTACAAAAACTTTTATGCGGCCGTTAATGGCGGGGGTTCCCTGAAGCTTATCATGGAGATGTACGAAGAAATGCTCTTGACGATTCGAAGGGGATTTATCGAAATCTTCAAGGTGCAGGGAATGACCATCGTAATACTGCTGGCAATAGGAGATAAATTACTTGCCTGGGTAGGAATATCTCCTTTCTACAGGATCCTGCTGAACATCGATCTCGTCGCGGTAGGTGTTCAAGTGCTGTTATTAGCTGTTCTTAACATACTGTTCTATTTTGACTACAGAAAGGACGCGTTGTATCTCTGTTTGCTGTGCCTCGGCACGAATGTTGCGTTCACGATGCTGAGCCAATATCTAGGACCTGCGTTTTACGGTTATGGCTTCGCACTATCTGTTGTATTGACAACATTGGTTGGAATGGTTGTGATTTCAAAAAGGCTTAGCCGTCTGGTTTATCAGACCTTTATGCTCCGTTAGGCAGTTATGCTGGGATGAATCAACTCCGCACTCCCGTCCGATTGTTTCTGCCCGCTATGAATGGAATCGATAACCTGGAACCTTCGTCGAAAGACCCAAAAAACCGGATCGAAGATGGGCGGGAATACCTGCAAACCGCCGTATACCAATAGCGCAGGAACCAAGAGCCCGTGTTTTCCTTTTTTAATCGTTATGCACTTGTAGGGCTTCTTCAAGGTATGTTGCTATCTTCCGCATGCTCGATTGCATCGGCTGATCCCAGCACGGCATTTTTCTATGGCCGGCCTGTTCCTGTAAAGTTACTCTCGCATTTCGAGCAGGTTGTAGTAGAGCCCGAGAACATGGATGATTTGGATCATCTTCGTGATCAGGGTACCAGGGTATTCGCTTATGTAAGCGTCGGAGAAGTGAATTGGACGCGGCCCTGGTATTCGAAAATCCCTGCAAGCTGGTTCATAGCGATCGACAAAGAGTGGCAAAGCAGTGTTGTCGACCTGACTCAGCAAGGATGGCATGACTACCTGATCAATAATTATTTGAGGGGGCTATGGCAACAAGGCTATCGCGGGTTTTTCCTTGACGGACTGGAGAGCTATCAAAAACACGTTGTTGAACCAGATGCCCGGTTGCTGCAGGAAAAGGCTCTCGCGAACCTGATCAAACGCCTGCATCAACATTTTCCTGGGGTGAATTTGATACTTAACCGCGGGTTCGCAGTCTTGCCTGAAGTTGCCCACTATGCGGTTGCGTTAGTTGCCGAATCTCTGTTCCAACGTTGGGAACCATCCGGCCAGGCATATGTGAAAGTAATCGAGCCTGACCGCTACTGGTTGCTCAACAAGTTAAAGCAGGTGCGGGATCAATATGGATTACAGGTGATCGTCGTTGACTACGTTGATCCAAAGCAGAAGGAATTAGCGCGAATTACTGCCAAAAAAATATCCGAGCTAGGCTTTACGCCTTGGGTGGCAAATCCCTCACTGGATATTCTTGGCATTGGCGCGTCGGAAATTTTCCCCAGGCAAGTGCTGGCTCTCTATGATGGGCAGCAATACCCGGAAGGGTTGCAGCGGACTGAGCTTCACAAGCTACTGGCAATGCCTTTGGAGTACCTGGGTTGTACGCTTGACTACCTGGATGTCAATCTTGGATTACCGGGAAATCTGCTGTCAGGGCAATATGCAGGCATAGTTACTTGGTTCAACAATGACGAATTATTGAGGCCGGAGGTTTACCGGGAATGGCTATTGCGACAGATGCAATCAGGGGTAAAAGTAGTTGTTCTGGGAAATCTTGGTTTCAAAGCTGACAATTCTTTTTTGCATCATCT
>DASSHJ010000150.1:0-10136 GCA_035692965.1 Nitrosospira sp.
GCGCACGAACTCGCTGAACTTGATCACGCGCACCGGCCCCGCAGTCACATTTGCGCTGCGGCGCATGAAGTTGAACAATCCGAGGCGGAGAAGGCGCGCAAAACGCTCATTGATGATCTCGAGCGTGGGCATGCGCCCGCGGACAATACGTTCCTGAGTGGCAAGATTGTACGGACGACAATTACTGCCGGCGTTGTCGTCCTGCGCCCTGCCAGACGATCTCGCCATTCCCCTGAGCAGCGCATCGACCTCTTCCGGGGATAGAAAGTCATCCGTCATGCGCTTACTGGATCACAAACGAAGTAAAGAGGACGCTTTCGACCACCTGCCCGTCCGCTTTCCTTTCGGCGAATTGCTGGTTGATCTCGACTGTCAATTCCTGCGCAAGCTTCCGCTTGCCTTCCACGGTCATCAACTGTCCCGCAGTCTTGTTTGAAAGCAACAGCAGGATACGATTACGCACTTCGGGCATATGGAGCTTGATGGCATCTACGGCTGCGGTGTCTTCAACCTTCAACGTCAAATTGGTCTGAAGATGTTGTTCGCTATGCTCCGGCTGGAGGTTGACGGTAAACGTTTCCAGGTTGACGAAAACAGGCAGCTTTGGCTTTGAAGGCGCCGCTGGGCTATCCTTGGACTGGATAAAGTACCACGCTGCCCCTCCCCATCCGGCTGCCAGCAACAGCACTGTGGAGGCAATGACGATAACCCATTTGAGTTTTGACTTTTGCTCAGTGTCGCCTTCTTTCTTGCCGTTTGCCTGTTTGATCGCTCTGCTCGCCATGATTTTTAAGTAGCGGAAGACGTGCAATTATTGCAGCACGAGCTCTTCAGTCATGCGGGGAACAGGGATTGAAAGGGATGTTATCTTGGGGGTTGAGCAGGAGGCTTTTCCCGCGTGTCCAAGGCGTATGGAAGATTCCAATCATCGAGGCTGGGATCCGCACACGACCACCTCCTGCCTGGTCGTTTCCTGCTCTGGTCTGAGTCTGGGCTGTTAACAGGCCCTGGCATCCCTGTCCAGGCCGCAACCTCAAGCAAAAGTATCAACCAATCCGCGCCGCTCGATATTCCGCTCGATGGCCATAACTCCTCCCTCCCGAGCCATGGACGTTCCGGTCAAGCTTCCCCTCGCGCTTTTGCCGCTGGCAACGCTACCCCATCCAGACCCATCTGGATTGCTGTTCTGGCTGGAGCTATCAGCACTGACCGTCGTGCTACCCAAACTGATGCCGCTTTCCGCCATCATTTCCTTCAAGCGGGGCAGCGCAGCTTCGAGCGCCTGCCGCACGTCCGGGTTCTGGGAAACAAACATTGCACTTGCCTGGTCGTTGTCGACAGATAGCACGACCTGCAAAGGGCCGAGGTCAGGCGGGTTAAGGCTCAATTCCGCCGTCTGACGGCCCTCGGTGGCCATCCACAACACTTTTTGGCTTAAAGCATCACTCCATCCAGTGGAATCGACATGCGGAAGCAGGTATGGATGATTCGCAGCCATTGTAGTCTGAGACATCGACAAACCGGGCTGCGATGCTGCCGCCGTGGCGTGAGGTGGATTAACGGATAAAAACTGAGTTCCGGCAACGGCTTCTGTCTCACCCGCTTTTTCGATGTATTTTTCAATATGTTCTTTAAAGCTGGAGTCCTGGGCGAATTCCACCCGCTTCTCGCCGCCCTGCCTGGCATCCACATCCATCGGGACCGCAATACCGTTTTGAACAACCGCGGTACGGGTTGAGCCGGCCTCCTCCCGGTGTTCAGCATGCCCATCGGAAAACACGCCGCGAAGCATGCTTGCTTCTCCTGACATCGGAGCATTGATATCTGGGCCGTTCAAGGAGGCGCGAACTCCCGGCCTCATTCCCGCTTTCGCTTTGTCTTCCTGCAAAACCATATTGGCTGGAGTACCACCCCTTGCTCCCGGGATTTCAATTGAATCGAACCGTAATCCCTCCCTTCCGGCATCTTGAAGGTTAACCCTGTCTTTATCGACATCTGGTCCGGCATTTTTTCCAATTCGGACATCGCCCGGGAAAACGGTCCCCATTGCTTCCGGGGCCTCCGCTGACACCGCTGCCTCGAGTGCCGGTCGCATTGCTCGCGAGAGGAGATTGGGTGGTAGATTTTGTATGAACGGTTGTGCGAAGAGATCACGGTTTGGATCCGCTCCGCCTTTGACGCTATCTTCCGTACCCGGCATATCGTGCTTCATGCTTTTTCCAGCCGCCTCGGCAACTTCTGGATTCACCGCATCATCAGTGCGATCGATGTTTCTGGCGACAGGTGTTTTTTTTATGCTGATACCCGCTGATATCCCACATTCGTCACCCATTTCGCTCGCCAGCAGTTTTCCGAAGGCTAGCTCAGCCGCTCCATCCTCCATTCTGCCCGGACTACCCGTCGGTGACGGCTTGCTGGAAAGAGGATTTATGGTAACGGGACGGCCTGCAATGGATGGAGTAGTCATTATGTGCTCTAAGAGTGACATCTAAGGATGGCAAGGGCTGGTTTATGCCAGGCTTGGCCGTCTGGCCAGTTCATCAAGAGATGGACGCCATTGATCGTTTAATCATTTGACTGGCGGCTGAATCTGCCTTGCAGTGGCATTGTTGACGTGCTCGTCAGTCTGTTTCTGCTCGGATCTTGCCGCACACGCTCGTTCAGCCTGTAATTGCCGTTGCGCCAGCACATCGTATGATGCAAGCGTCCGCCGCGCCGCTTTCCAAGCGGACTGTCCCGCCCTCACACGTTGATTCATTAGCGCCAGAACCGCTCGCTGCTCCACGATGGCGGCATCGAGCCTGTCGAGAAATTCCCGATAATTCCGCCAGTCCGATGCGGTGAGCCCCTGGCGCATCAAGGCGTCGAAGCGCGCTCGGTACTCTTCGCCATATTGAAGCAATAAATCAAGTTTTGCCTGTAAATCCATGTTTTGAAGGTTAAGTTTCCCCAATCGCCGTGCTGCATCATCGCTGCGGGCCCGCGCAAGCTCTATCAAGGTATTCAAGGCAGAGATTCTGGATGTCAACCGTTCAATGCTCCATGAGTGCCGATGCGAGCAAGCCCTGCAGCCGCGCGGCGCTATCGGAGTAATCCGTCCGCTCAAACATGCTTTGCTGTAGAAACGACTCGAGCCGCGGGTACAAGGTTATAGCGCGGTCCAGCAAGGGATCGCTGCCGGACGAATAGGCCCCGACGCTAATCAGGTCGCGCGAGCGCTGGAAAGACGAATACAGGCGCTTGAACTCCCTGGCCCTCTCAAGATATTCGGGCGAAATCAGAGCGCTCATCGCGCGACTGATCGACGCTTCGATATCGATGGCGGGATAATGGCCGCTTTCAGCGAGATGACGAGACAGCACGACATGCCCGTCGAGGATTGCGCGGGCCGAATCAGCGATCGGATCCTGCTGGTCGTCACCTTCGGTCAGAACCGTATAGAACGCAGTAATCGAACCGCCTCCCCTGACGCCATTGCCCGCTCGCTCCACGAGCTGCGGCAGTCTGGCGAACACGGAAGGGGGGTAACCCTTCGTTGCGGGCGGCTCTCCAATCGCCAGCGCGATCTCGCGCTGGGCCATTGCGTAGCGGGTCAGCGAATCCATGATCAGGAGAACGTTCCTGCCCTGATCACGGAAATACTCCGCGATGGAAGTGGCGTAAAAAGCCCCTTGCAATCTCATCAAAGGCCAGGTATCAGCGGGCGCTGCAACCACTACGGAACGGGCTAGCCCCTCGGCGCCAAGAATCTGCTCGATGAACTCTTTCACTTCCCGGCCGCGCTCCCCGATCAAACCGACCACGATCACGTCGGCACTCGTGTAGCGCGCCATCATGCCGAGCAATACGCTTTTACCAACCCCCGAACCCGCAAAGAGACCCATCCGTTGCCCGCGTCCCACGGTCAGCAGCGCATTGATGGCTCGTACGCCGACGTCCAGGACCTGAGTAAGGGGTTCGCGGTCGAGGGGGTGCAGGGGTCGTGATGCAAGCGGAGCGCTGCGGCTGGCTTTCAACACTCCCAAACCATCCAGTGGACGCCCGGTTCCATCCAGCACTCGCCCGAGCAATTCATCGCCCACCGGAAAGCGTCTGGCGCGGTCTGACGCCCGGCGACGCAAATTGCGTTCATTGCCCCCTACTGGTAATGTCCCGGCGTCATCCCACGGGATCACTTTTGCGCCGGGAGTGACGCCGAATACATCGCTTGTAGGCATGAGATACAGCCGTTCCCCCTGGAAACCGACAACCTCTGCCTCAACCCGGTTGCCGTTGGGTAACATCAGCGTGCAACCGCTGCCCACGGCAAGCCTGAGACCCACTGCTTCCATCACAAGTCCTGTCGCGCGGGTGAGACTGCCCGACAACTGAAAGGGTGAGCAGGCAACCGCCGTATCCGAACAGTTTTTGAGGAAGCTGCGCCATCGAGAGGAATGGCTGGATACAGGGAAGGTCGTCATTCCATCCATGCGCTGCTTTGTCCCAGTGACTGTGCAATACGCAGCCAGCGGGTCTCGGTCGTTGCATCGATCTCGCCATGCCCCATCTTGATCCGGCATCCACCTCGTTCGATCTGCGGTTCAACACAGATAACCCACCCCTCCAGCTCCTGATCCAGATATTTACGCACCAGCTCCGCGTCCTCCACATTCAGGAATAATTGCTTGGGCTGGTTGAACCCGGGCTCATGGCGAAGGCATTCGCGAACAACCGTGCAGACAATCTCCGGTTTTATTCGCAATGCCTCGCGAGCCATTTGCTTGGCCAGACTCAGGGCAAGCGACAGCAGATCCTGGCCGATGACTTGGTCGGCTGTGGATAATTCCCTCTGGAACTCCTGCAACAGGGCCTCCAACCGCTTGGCCTCATCCACAGCGCGTTCCATTCCGGCCTCGTAACCCGCTTGGTAACCGGAATTCCGGCCCTCCCCATAACCGGCCTCGTAACCGGCTTTTTGGCCCGCCTCGTATCCGTGCCCATAACCTTCCGCGGAGGAAGGTTCATCATGCTCGGCTTCGCTTTTCTCCCCGAGCGTCCCCTGATCTCGCCGGTCCTCTCCTGTCGCGTCGCACTGTCGGTCATGCTCGTCATCAGGGGGTAGGGAGCGCCGCCGCTCGAATGCCTCCATCTCCCAGCTGCGGCAGGAAGAGAGTTTTTCCTTTGGAATAATTCGTCTAGACATGACCACTCACGCCACTCCCGGAAATAATGCATGGATTTCTTTCGTTTTTTTCAAACATAACTTTCCGCGTTCTTTGACCCGAATACGATTTGGCCTTCATCCGCAAGCCGCCGGACAACTTGCAGAATCTGTTTTTGTTGAGCTTCGACTTCGCTCACTCTGACGGGTCCCATGACTTCCAGATCTTCCCTCAGCATCTCGGCTGCACGGCTCGACATATTCCTGAAAATCTTTTCTCTCAGATCCGGGGCGGCGCCTTTCATCGCAATCACAAGCGCGTCGGACTGAATTTCCCTCAGCAGTACCTGTATCCCACGGTCGTCGATATCCATCAAATTTTCGAATACGATCATCTGATCTATGATTTTTTGCGCCAGCTCGCCATCGAATTCGCGTAACTTGTCCAGTACGGAATTCTCGGCCGTGCTTCCCATGAAATTAATGATTTCCGCCGCTGTCCGGATGCCTCCCACCGAGCTCTTGTTGATGTTCTCGCTCCCGGACAACAGATCGGTCAGAACCGTGTTCAATTCGCGGAGTGCGGAAGGCTGGATGCCTTCAAGAGTGGCAATGCGTAGTAAAACGTCATTTCGCAGTTGCTCGGAAAGCTCGCCGAGGATTTCGCTCGCCTGATTGCGATCGAGGTGTACCAGTATGGTCGCAATGATCTGAGGGTGCTCCCCCTTTATCAACTCCGCGACCGATTGCGAGTCGATCCATTTGAGTCCCTCGATTCCGCTCGTATCGTGCCCTTCGAGGATACGGCTGATGTTGTCGGTTGACTTATCCTCTCCCAGAGCCCGCTGAAGCACAGTGCGCGCGTAATTTTCGGGATCCAGATCCAGAAAACGCGGTTCGCCCACTGCCCGGCTGCAAAAATCGCTCAGCACGCCATCGACCTGCTCGCGGCTCACATTTTTTAACTTGGCCATCGCTGCGCCGAGCTTCTGCACTTCAAGGTGATTGAGATGCTTGAGCACCTGCACGGCTTCGTCCTCGCCCAAGGAAAGGAGCAATATAGCCCCCTTGTTTATGCCCTCCTCGTTCATTCCCCTATCACCCATTGCTTCACTACATTCGCCACCCGCTTCGGGTCATCCTTTGCCAATTGCCGGGCCATCGCGAGATTCTGTTCGTGCTGGGAAATCAGCGGAGGGCTCGGCATAACGGCGGCGGGAATCACTTCGGAATGAGATTCATTCGTCGGGGCGGCCAACACGGGAGCAGGGGGATGATTGATGCGCTTGAGTGTCGGTCTGAGCACGCCAAGGATGACATAGAGGATCAGACCTCCGATGAGGAGCATCTTTCCCACCTGCTGGGCAAGATCGATCATTTCGGGCTGTTTCCATAGGGGAGCCTCGGGTAAGGCTTCGCGTTCGATGTCGGCGAAGGGGCTATTGACAACGTTCAGCGTGTCTCCTCGCTCGTTGTTGAATCCCATCGCCTCCTTCACCAGGTCCGTGATCTGCGCCTTCTCAGCCTCGGTCAATGGTTTCGTGCTGGACGCGCCATTCTGATCGGTAATCTTGCGGTAATTGACGACTACCGCCACCGACATGCGCTTGATGCTTCCGACGGGTTTTCGCGTGTGCTGGATCGTCTTGTCAACCTCATAGTTGATCGTCGCATCCTTGCGGGTGTTTGGAGGCGCAGGCGGTGGAGCTGAGTCCGGGGCCGGGGCCGGTGTACCGGGCGGGGTCGTGACCGGAGCGGTTGCCGGCGCTGGAGGCTGGTTTGAAAGCGCCCCCGGAACCCCTCCCTCACCGGCTCCGGGTCGAGTAGATGATTCGGACGTTTGCTGGCTGCGGACGGCCGAATCTCCGGGATTCTGGTTAGGCTTGTACATTTCGCTGGTATGCTCGGACTGAGCGAAATCGATATCCGCTGTTACCTGCGCGCGGACATTCTCACGACCGACAATGGGGGAGAGAATTGCCTCGATTCGCTCAATGTAGCTTCGCTCTACCGCGTGCATGTATTTAAGCTGACCAGGATCAAGCCCGTTATTGGTGCTCGGATCATCCGTATGGCTCAGTAGGTTGCCGTGCTGATCCACCACGGTGACATTCTTCAGCGGCAGATTGGGAACGCTGCTGGAAACGAGATGCGCGACCGCGCTGACCTGCTGAGCGTCGAGCGTGCGCCCAGGGTGTAGATTGACGAGTACCGAAGCGCTGGGTTTTGGCTGTTCACGCATGAACACGGATTGCTTCGGAACCGCCAGATGGACACGCGCACTGCTGACCGCCGATAGCGATTGAATCGAACGCGCAAGCTCTCCTTCCACCGCGCGGTTGAAATTGACCTGCTCGAGAAACTGGCTGGTCCCGAACTTCTGGTTTTCCATCAGCTCGAAACCGACCAGCCCCCCCTTTGGCAAACCCTGCGATGCCAGCTTCAGGCGTACATCATGCACCTGGCTGTCAGGTACGAGAATTGCTGCCCCGCCCTCCGCAAACTTGTAGGGCACGTTCATCTGCTGGAGCGCCACGACGATCGCTCCGCCATCGCGGTCGGAAATATTGCTGAAAAGCACCTTGTAATCGGGTGTCTTGCCCCACATCCAGCCGCCGGCGGCGAGCGCGATAATAGTGGATGAGGCCAGCATCAACACTATTTTCTGCTGGCTTGAGATCCTGCCCAGGAAGCTTCGCATGAAGCCCTGCGATCCGCTTATCGTTACGGTTTCAGTATCAACCGCCACGCACTGACCTCCAATGCTTTATTCTATGCGCCACGTTTTTATTGGTTTTCGTATCTGGATTCAGCCCGATTCCATGGCCGAAGCAGCGGGTGCTGACGGCATAGATCAGCATTATCAGCAGGTACGGTTATTTCGATGTGGCGAATAGCAACGGGTTTAGGAGGTTATTCACGCAAGAACCGGAAATTGGCTGTGATAACTTGTGTACCGTACCCAAAGACCGGTGAGGTTTTCATGGATGTGTCGAAAATAGACGTGATGCTCGCTCAATTAAGAACGGGCGCAGCACTTGCCGGTAGCAAAGTTAGCCCGAGAGACTCCGGTGAGGGTATGGAAGGATCAAGCGGCGTCGATTTTTCCGCGGCCCTCAGGAATTCCCTCGACAGCGTCAACGCCATGCAGCAAGGCGCGGCGAAGCTCGCCCGTTCTTTCGAGCTGGGCGAACCGGAAGCGAATCTGACCGAGGCAATGATCGCGATGCAAAAGGCGTCGCTCTCGTTTCAATACACGATTCAAGTGCGCAACAAGCTGGTCGCCGCCTACCAGGAAATCATGAATATGCCTGTGTAGATGAAGAAGGCCTATCGAAGAAAGCCTGTTCGCCCGTTTCTCTGCTTCTTCAAACCGCGCATGTCGCAGTGCCCCCTATGGAACGCTTATCGAGATTGGAGTGATCTGGTTCCCGAGTTCACGAGCCAGATCAATGATAAAGGGGTGCTCTTCCCTCGAAAGTCCTTTACGGTTCTCAATAAGAAAAATCGTACGATCGGACTTCCCTGATTCCTTGAACTCCGCCCCGTAACGTTGAATCAGCGCCCGTGCTGTGTCTGCATCCGACGAATGCACGACGATCCGAATCGCCTTCCCCATGTCAGGCAATAAGGCAGCCGCTTTGCCCGCACGGTCGACCGCTGAGGCTCTCACCTTCGCCGGTGCAGCCGCGGCTGCAACCGGTTCGGGAGCGAACAGAGCGTTCCAAAGCACTCTTTGCGTACCGTCGGACCAGGCGCGAAAATTCGGATCGAAGGAAAATACGATGCTGCGCCCTGCACCAACGGCTTCATCCACAACCGCGGCTGTGCCCGCCAGTTCGTCCACCCCGATCGCCAGTCCGGAGGTGTGATAGTAAGGGTCTCCGGCGGCCGGAAACGTTGCCGCAGCCTCGCCAAGGCCGGGGGTCATGAGATTGTTGTCGTCATACATCACCCAGGCCGCGGGACCCACACCCTGTGCAAGGATGCTTCCCTCATCGAGCTTGGCTCGGATGAGAGCTCCCGGTGCGCTTGTGTTGGAAGGCTTCAAGACTGCGGTGGAGACTCCTGCCTTGACAGCCAGTTCGGCGCCACCGACATAGCCCACATATTTGCCTCCGGCGGCAACCCAATCGGCCAGCGCCCGCTGTCCTTTTGATCCCAGCGCCTGCAACCCATAGCTGGCATATCCATCGGGAACAAGCAGTACGTCAACCCCTGACAGCCCTGCCTGTATCTGGCTGGCATCCACCTCGGTAAAAGGAACTCCCCAGACACGCTGGAACAGATAACGGATCGAGCCAGCGGAAGTAATACCGGAAGAACCCGGGATCTGGAACAGTCCGATTCTTGGCGCTCCCGGTGGCGGCCCCGGCAGCGCGGGTTCAGCAACGGGCGGCACAAGTCCTGCCGAGGGTTTCAGCGCGGCGCCTGATGAGCCGCCGGCAATATTCATGAGCAAGGGATTGCTCCACGCCGAGACATCGTAACTCACGGTGACCGGAATGTACGGATTCTCATGGAGCATTGCCTGGATCCAGTGTTTCTGCGCCTGCGCCATGGGTACCCAATAAGTGCCGGATGGTAGCGTGACGAGGGACGGCACTTCGCCATAGCGGCGAAAATCCGGCACGGAAAGCGGCTTGTCGAGACGGTAGACCTTGACGTCCATACGTTGCAAGCGGCGGATAAGGGCTGCAAGCTCGCGCGATCGATCGGGCTCATCCAGGAGAAAATAATGCCGGATGCTGAGGTTTGCAGGGACGGGCTGAAACAGCGTCTTGCCCGTGTAATAGATTCCATTTGGCTCGAGTGTCCCGGCGCTGCCCTCATTTCTTGCATCAACGTAGGATGCATGCCACTCCGTCAGGATGCGTTCCTTGTTGCTCGCTGCTGAAAAAAGCGACGTCCACATCGCCACGAAATGTTCATACGCGCGCACGTCGATGCCCACCTTGTCGTATTTCTCGAATGTCATGCCAGCGGCATGAAAACC
>DASSHJ010000151.1:0-2823 GCA_035692965.1 Nitrosospira sp.
ATCCGGAGGAGAACTGTCTCGTATTGGCCTGGCCATCCACGTGATCACGAGCAAGCTTGGCGCAGCACCCACCCTGATATTTGATGAGGTTGACGTCGGGATCGGCGGGCGAGTGGCGGAGATTGTCGGTGAAATGCTTAAAAAACTGAGCGGGCAGCGCCAGATCCTATGCATCACCCATCTCGCCCAAGTTGCTTCAGCAGCAGACAATCAGTGGTTGATTACGAAAACAGCCGGTTCGTCGGGCGATGGCGCGATATCGAGCCGGATTACCGCCCTCAACAAGGAGGAGCGGATCGAGGAAATTGCACGCATGCTAGGCGGGGTAAAAATCACAGAAACGACGCGCAGGCATGCGGCGGAAATGCTATTTGCAAGCCAGAAGTAGCGGATGGAGGAACCGTTCTTTTTCGAGACTCTGCTTGCGGGAAGAGCCGGAGAAAGCAAGCGTATTGCGGAATCTGTAGGCAGGTATATTGCGGGAAGAGTCGCCTAATCGGGCCGTTCGGCCAGGGCCAGAAACTCGGCGCGCTGCGCTGCGTTCGTCTTGAGATCGCCCAGCATCGCGGATGTAACGGTTTCCTCGCCCGCAACCGCAATCCCTCTCGACTCCATGCACATATGGCGGCAGCGGATAATTACGCCGACCGCCTTGGGTTGGAGATGCTCAAGCAGGGACTGGGCTACTTGTTGGGTCAAACGTTCCTGCACCTGCAACCTTGCTGCAAAACAGTTGACGAGGCGGGTCAGCTTGGAAAGTCCGACAATATGCCCGCTCGGAAGGTAGCCAACAGTAGCGTGCCCAAAGAAGGGGGCCAGGTGATGCTCGCAATGCGAATAGACTGGTATCTGCCTGACAACGATCAGTTCATCGTAGTGCTCGCCCCCATCCGCGAAGGTCTTCAGAATGGCAGCAGGATCCTGCTTGTAGCCGCGGGTCCAATGAGCCCACGCCCGGCTGACACGCCCAGGGGTTTCGATCAGCCCCTGGCGGAAAGGATCTTCTCCTATGGACCGTAACAGTCTTTGCCAGTCAGCTAGGCCAAACTCCGAATCATTCGAGCTATCCATAATCAATTCGCCTTTGGTTGAAGGAGAAGCGGTAAAACGTTGCCGGACATTCGCGAGTCGGCGGGGACGCGTTAGAGAGCTGTTTCATAATAGCATAACCGTGCTGGGCCAAGGGAATGCGATTAAAGAGCATGCAAAATCATGGGGATTTATTCCGAGAACTTGTAACTGGTAAAATGCATCATGAAGATCGCAACGTGGAATGTAAATTCTCTCAAAGTTCGCCTCCCGCACGTTCTCGACTGGCTAGCGACGCACCAACCTGATGTGCTATGCCTGCAGGAAACAAAATTGCAGGATGAACATTTCCCCGCAGCCGAGATTGAAGCGGCTGGTTATCAAACGCTCTATACAGGGCAAAGAACTTATAACGGGGTGGCACTGCTCAGCAAGCGCCCGGCAACTGAGCACATCATGGGCATCCCCGATCTTGATGACCATCAGAAGCGCGTGGTTTCGGCGATGTATGGCGATATCAGGGTAATTTGCGTCTACGTGCCGAACGGCCAGAAAGTAGGATCGGAGAAGTACGAATATAAGTTGAGGTGGTTGGCAGCCCTTAAGAACTGGATCCGGGAGATGTTGGCAAGGCACCAGAAACTGGCAGTGTTGGGCGATTTCAATATCGCGCCTGAGGAGCGCGACGTACATGACGCAAAGTTGTGGGAAGGTCAGGTCCTGTTCAGTCTGCCGGAGCGCGAAGCCTTCAAGGAGGTGCTCAACCTCGGCCTGGTGGACAGCTTCCGTCTGTTTGAGCAAGCGGATAAATCATATACCTGGTGGGATTACCGCATGATGGCGTTTCGCCGCAACATGGGTTTGAGAATCGACCACATCTTGCTGAGCGACGAACTTGCACGAACATGTACGGCTTGTGCAATCGACAAGATGCCGCGCAAGCTCGAGCGGCCTTCCGATCATGCCCCCATAATGGTTGAACTTGGCTGCATGTAAATACCTATCGAAGAATACCTGCCAGAGGGAAAAAGTGAACGCGTACAACAGCCTGTATTCCGGCGACGGAACCATCCGCTTAAACGATGGCCTGCGGTTCGATCAGGCCCATTGATAAGGCGCGAGAGATCGCTTGTTGCCGATTGACCACCCCGAGTTTTTGCGCTGCGTTCTGGAGATGGAATGTTACCGTTCGTTCGGAGATACTAATGATGTTTGCTATTTCCCAGCCCGTCTTGCCTTCCGCCGCCCATAGCAGGCATTCCTTTTCGCGTTCGGTCAAATTGATTTTCTTCAACGGTACCGGGCCTTTGCTGAGAACAATGCGCTGCACGGCTTCATGCAGGTAACACGTCAATAGCTGCGCCTTTCCCATCACAGCCAGAATATCATTCTCGGCTTCACGCGATTCGCGGGACGTGGAGAGGCTCAGCATGGCCACTTCGCCACGGCTGCCATGGACTGGAAAACTGACTCCACTTACCAGGCCTGAATCTTTCGCCTCGTTTCTGAACTGGTTTTCCTTACGCCCCTTGTAAATTTCATTCTTCCAGATAATAGGAATCGAAGTTTTAGCACAGTGCGAAACGGTTGGATCAACACTGGCATAGCCTTCCTTGTCGTAGTGCGTGCGCCACTCCTCTGGATAACAGCTCAGGATGAACCGGTAAGGACGGGTAAGCGAAGTATTGACTTGTACCCCATAGAGAAAATGCTCAAATCCGATTTGTCGGGCTATAGCGGTCGCGTTGCTATGGAGTTCCTCCACAGTGGTGCAGTTCAGCAGAGATTCCAATA
>DASSHJ010000152.1:0-16651 GCA_035692965.1 Nitrosospira sp.
CTCCGACATGCCGTAGATCAACCCAAAATTAATGACTTTTGCATAACGGCGCTGCTCGCTGCTTACTGCTTCCCGCGGAATTCCGAACACTTCGGCTGCGGTAGCCCGATGTATATCCTCACCAGCGCCAAATGCTCGGAGCAACCCCTCGTCATGGGAAATATGCGCCATGATCCGCAGCTCGATCTGGGAATAATCCGCCGACACAATCCGGTATCCGGGCGGCGCGATGAAGGCTTCGCGGATACGCCGGCCTTCCGCCGTGCGCACCGGGATGTTCTGCAGATTGGGTTCGTTGCTGGCAAGGCGTCCAGTTACTGCAACCGCTTGCGCGTAGTTGGTATGAACTCTTCCCGTTGTCGTATCGACCATGCGGGGAAGCTTTTCGGTATAGGTGGATCTGAGCTTGGCAAGGCCCCTGTAATCGAGCAACATCTTTGCGAGCGGATAATCGAGCGCAAGCCTCTGCAGCACATCCTCGTCTGTGGACGGAGTGCCCCCTGGGGTCTTTTTCAGGACCGGGAGCTTGAGCCGGGTGAACAGCACCTCCTGGACCTGCTTTGTCGAATTCAGATTGAATGGCAGCCCGGCTACAGCGCAGGCGTGTTCTTCCAGCATCAGCATCTTCTCCGCCAATTCCCGGCTCTGTATCTCGAGCATTTTCAAATCGAGAAGCACTCCGTTGCGCTCCATTTCGAACAGAATTTCCAGCAACGGCATTTCAAGCTCGCGATAGACATACGAGAGGCTGACGTCCGCGGACATCTGCGGGTAAAGATGCTCATGCAAGCATAGGGTAATATCCGCGTCCTCAGCCGCGTATCTCGTGGCTCGCTCTATCTCCACCTGATCGAATCCTATGCGGCTCGCGCCCTTCCCCGTAACGTCATCATAAGTGACGGTTCTGATGTCGAGATGCCGGAGCGCGAGGTTGTCCATATCGTGCGCGCGATGCGGCTCAAGCACGTATGACTGCAACAAGGTGTCGTGAACGATGCCGTTCAGTTCAATGCCATGATTGGCAAAAACGTGCTTGTCGTATTTAAGGTTCTGGCCCAGCTTCAGCTTCTCCCTGTTCTCCAGCCACGGTTTGAGCTTGTGGAGTACAAGATCGAGGGGAAGTTGCGGCGGCGCGCCGGCATATCCATGCGCCAAGGGTATATAAGCGGCGCAATGACACTTCACTGAAAATGCGATGCCGACCAGCCTGGCCTTCATCGGATCGAGTGAGGTGGTCTCCGTATCAAGTGATACCAGGGGCGCGTCGTTGAGCCGTGCGATCCACTGGTCGAGCTCCGATTCGGTGAGCACGGCCTGATAATCGACCGGCGGCACATCCGGCTTCCGAGGGGGGCCACCGGAGGAGGAAGTGCTTTCCTGATACTCTCCCCCGCTCTCCTGGTCCCGCAGTTCGCGCAGCCAGGTCTTGAAATCGAGCCGGTCGTACAGTTCCAGCAGTTTGCTGGTATTCTGTGGTTGCGGTCCCAACTCGTGCAGATCGACAGGGAGCGGGACATCGCATTTGATGGCAAGAATTTCGGGTGATTTGCGTAACCACCCGAGTGCCTTGCGAAGGTTTTCACCCACTACACCACCGATTTCATCGGCGCGGGCGATAAGGTTGTCCAGGGTGCCATACTGTGTGAGCCATTTGACGGCGGTTTTGGGACCGACCTTCTCCACCCCCGGTATGTTGTCGGTCGCATCGCCGACAAGGGCCAGGTAATCGAGTATTCGCTCGGGTGGCACGCCGAATCTTGCCCGCACGCCGGCCTCATCGAGAACTTCGTTGGTCATCGTATTGATCAGCGTCACACCCGGTTTCACGAGCTGGGCAATGTCCTTGTCCCCCGTGGAAACGATGCAGCGCAAATTCTCAGGCTCAGCCTTTTTTACGAGGGTTCCGATCACGTCGTCCGCCTCTACGCCTTCGATGACCAGCATGGGCCACCCCATGGCCGCAATGCACTCGTACAACGGTTCGAGTTGCGCCACCAAGTCTCCCGGCATGGGCGGTCGATGGGATTTGTATTCGGGATAGAGATCATCGCGAAAGGTCTTGCCTTTTGCGTCGAAAACGCAAGCGCTATAATCTGCCTGGTAATCCTTATGCAGGCGACGAAGCATGTTCAGGACGCCATAAATCGCTCCCGTGGGCTCATTATTGCGGTTCCTCAGATCTGGTAACGCGTGAAATGCGCGATACAGGTAGGATGAGCCATCAACCAAAAGCAATGTTTTCATTCAACTTCCAAGACCTTCGATGAACTCGCAAGAGAAACCAGAACACCCATTGCCTTCTGATTATCCCGAAAAAGCAAGAAATGCCACGGAATCGTGGCGCATTTTTGGGATTATGGCAGAATTCGTGGAGGCGACGGAACGGCTGAATTCGATCAGGCCGGCTGTCAGCATTTTCGGCAGCGCCCGTACTTCTCCCGATCACCCGTATTACAAGCTGACGGAACAGATCGCTAACCAGTTGTCGGAGGCAGGCTTCTCCGTCATTTCGGGAGGAGGACCGGGAATCATGGAAGCCGCGAACAAGGGCGCCTACCTCGGACCGTCGCCGAGCGTAGGGCTCAATATCCAACTCCCCCATGAGCAGCACCGGAATGTCTATCAGGATATCAGCCAGACGTTCCGCCACTTCTTCGCCCGGAAGTATATGTTCGTGAGATTTGCCACCGCCTACGTGGTGGTTCCGGGAGGATTCGGCACGCTTGACGAACTGATGGAGGCACTCACACTCGTCCAGACCGGAAAAACGCGGAAAATGCCTATTATTCTCGTCTGCTCGGCATTCTGGCAAGGGATGCTCGACTGGCTTCGTCAGACGCTCGTTGGAGAAGGCATGATTTCGCCCGAAGACATGGATCTCATCCAGATTATTGATGAGCCGGGCGAAGTCGTCAAAGCAATCTTCCGATATTACGAAAGCCGTGGCTTCGAGCCGTCGGCGGCAGAGAGGGAGGTGCAACTGAATCTGTAATACAAGCGACATTTCGGCTAGAATAGAATATTCACCAGATCTGCTGGAGGCGCCATGCGTCAAATAGCCGTCGCGCTACTGTTGAGTGTTGCGCTTCCTGCATCGGCTCAATCCAACCAACCCAAGGATTTGCGCCCTCTGCCCGAAGTGCCCGAGCCGCCCGAGCTCGCGTTGCCGGCTCCTGGGGCCGACCAGGAGGATGAGGCCCTTGAGCCCCAGGTTACCATCACGAGACGAGGGGAAGACCAGGTCGAGGAATACCGGCTCAACGGGCGGCTTTACATGATCAAGGTCATCCCGCGCATTGGGCTGCCCTATTACCTGATAGATAATTACGGGGACGGCACGTTTGCCACCGGCACCGGCGGGCTTGACCAGCGCATCCGTCCCCCCATGTGGGTCATACGGCAGTTCTAGCAGCTTTAACCTTGTGAAACCGTCTCTCCAGAGGGGATCACGATCTAAACCTAAAATAACAGCTTACCTGTGTTGCTTCCGCCTCTGAGTTCTTCCTTGTCCCCGCTTCACAGATTTAAAGTTTCGGTTCAGAGGGTAGCTCGGATTCCTGCCGCACCGCGAGGAAGTTTTTAACGAATCCTTGCTTATATCGCTCCTCTCCGGTTTCCATCCTCATGTCAGTTTTCACCACTGTTGCCCCGCATCAGCTTTCACTCTGGCTCAAGAATTACCCGCTGGGCACGTTGTTGGATCTGCAAGGCATCTCCTCGGGGATTGAAAACACGAACTACTACGTCACGACCAGTCTGGGCAAATATATCCTCACCTTATTCGAAAAGCTGACGGCGGGCGATCTACCCTATTACCTCAATCTGATGGCGTATCTATCGCACCAAAGCATCCCTTGTCCAAGGCCCATCCCCAGTCTCAATAACGAGCTTCTTGGCACCCTTAACGGCAGGCCCGCCAGCATCGTCACCTGCCTGCCCGGAAAGTCTCGCGAAAACCCATCGACCCTGGATTGCGCGAAAGTCGGAAAACTGCTCGCAGACATGCATCTGCGCGGGCTGTCCTACCCCGGGGAAATGCAAAATTCACGGGGGCCGAGATGGTGGAAAGCGGCCGCTCACGCCGTGATGCCGTTTTTAACGCGCGAGGAGGCGGATGTCCTGAAAGAGGAGCTTCATTTCCAGTCGTTGTATCGTTTTGAAGATCTGCCCCGTGGCGTCATTCACGCAGATCTGTTCCGCGACAATGTCCTGTTCGACGGTGGAGCCGTAGGCGGCGTAATCGACTTCTATTTTGCCTGTAATGATGTCTTGTTGTACGATTTGGCAATCACGGCGAATGACTGGTGCCTCACGAGCAATGGAAAGCTCGACCCGGATCGCACGTTCTCCATGCTTGAAGCCTACCACGCTTGCCGTCCGTTGACGAGCACCGAGCGCAGGGCGTGGCCGGTCATGCTGCGCGCCGCCGCGCTGCGATTCTGGTTATCTCGCCTGCATGATTACCACCTGCCCCGGGTTGGGGAGCTCACCCATGTCAAGGATCCCGCTCAGTTCATGCGTATATTGGCGAATCACGCCGCGTCCCACGACGAGCTGGCGAAGATCTGGGTTGAGCACACACGTAATTAGGAGCGCGCGCAATGAGCAGGGGAGAAAGTCCACCGGAGATAGGGAACATGGATGTCAGGCAAGTCGATGGAAAACAGGGATGGCAGTGGATAGTGAGCGGATTTCTCCTGTTCCGGAGGTTTCCGATGGTCTGGATCCTGCTCTGCACAACCCTGTTGCTGATTGCCGCGACGCTGGCCCTTATTCCGGTGGCGGGCCAATTCATTTTCACCCTGCTTTCGCCGGTTTTTCTGGCGGGCCTGATGATTGGATGCAGAACCCTGGAAAAAGGCGGCCAGCTCGAAATCGCACACTTGCTTGCCGGCTTTCGCTATGGCGCGACGCCGCTGATTACCATTGGTGGAATATACCTGATCGGACAGGTTCTGATATTTGGAATTGCCATGCTGATCGGCGGCGAAACGATGAGAGATCTCTTGATTGCAGGAAGGCGCGTCGATGAAAATGAGCTGCAGGAAGTCATGAGCAGCAGCCTGTCTGCGTTGCTCGTGGCGCTTACGCTGTCGATTCCGCTGATGATGGCAACGTGGTTCGCTCCCTTGCTCGTCATATTCAGGAATATGCCTCCCCTCGAGGCCATGCGGCTCAGCTTTTTCGCCTGCATAAAAAATATAGTCGCGTTTCAGATATATACATTCTTCCTCGTAGTGCTGACGATCGTTGCAACTATCCCGTATGGCCTTGGGTTGTTCGTGCTTGTGCCGACTCTTTTTGCTTCGATTTACGCGAGTTACGAAGATATATTTTCAGAAACGCCAGGCGTCGCGTAGAGCTCCTCGTTCCACTGGAGCCCTCTCATTCCACCCCTGTTCAAGCTGGGACAAGCTTGGCATACTCGAGCAACAGCCATTTTGTTCCCGCACGGCCAAATCTTACTTCGACCCGCGCATCCGCGCCCCGGCCTTCGCAATTGACAATCACGCCAGCCCCAAATTTCGCGTGGATCACATTTTGGCCTACCCGCCATGCCGGCCGCGCCGTATTAAGGCTGGAAGGCGGAGCCGTTATTCCCGGCGTCGCTCCGGCAAACCTCCCCAGGCTCGCTGTCATAGCCTTTTGGACGGGCTGCAGTAATTTGAGCAAACGATCGGGAATTTCCTGCAAGAAGCGCGATGGAATATTGTAGTGGGTTTGCCCGTGCAGCATCCGGCTTTGCGAGAAGCTCAAATACAACCGCCTTCTCGCGCGTGTCAACGCCACATACATCAAGCGCCGTTCCTCTTCGAGGCCGCCGGTTTCGTTTCTGCTGTTGTCGTGCGGAAACAGGCCCTCCTCCAAACCGCTCAGGAAAACGCTGTGGAATTCGAGCCCTTTGGCCGAGTGCACGGTCATCAACTGGAGCGCATCCTGGCCACTTCCGGCCTGGTGCTCGCCCGCCTCCAGGGAAGCATGGCTGAGAAATTCAATGAGACCGTTTTCTTCCGCTTCCTGAGTAAAGCTCGCCGCCGCATTGATCAATTCATTCAGGTTTTCCAGCCGGTCTGCTCCCTCCCGTTCCGCACGGTAGTGGGCCGCCAGCCCACTATGCTCCAGCACATGTTCGACTATTTCCGGCAACGGCAACCCTTCGCAAGCCTCGCGCAGTCCATCGATCAGTGCGACAAACCCCGGGACGCCTTTCTCTCTCCTTGCCCTGTCCTGCCCCCTGCCCGCATCAATCGCCCCCGCAGGGCTGCTCCCATTGCTCGCTATTGAAGAGGGCGGCTTGCAGTGCTGGCGCATTACCCTCCAAAGGGTACTCCCCTGCCGGCTGGCCTCATCCTGTAGCTGTTCCAAGGTCCGGGAGCCAATGCCTCGCGCCGGGAAGTTGACAACCCGAAGCAGGGCGTTGTCATCATCGGGACTGGCTATCAGCCGGAGATACGCCAGCGCGTGCTTGATTTCCTGTCGCTCGAAAAAACGCATCCCGCCGTATACCCGATAAGCCAGCGAGGCGTTGAACAAAGCATGCTCCAGCACGCGGGATTGCGCATTGGAGCGATAAAGCAGCGCCATCTGCGCCAAGGCTACCCCCTCCCGATGCAATGACTTCACTTCTTCGACGATGAAGGACGCTTCGTCGAAATCGGTCGGGGCATTATAGACGCGTATCGGCTCGCCATGACCCTCGGAGGTCCACAGGTTCTTGCCGAGGCGCCCGTTGTTGTTGCGTATCAGGGCATTCGCTGCGTCTAGTATATTGCCGTGGGAACGATAGTTCTGCTCGAGTTTGATGATTTTGGGGATGCGAAAATCTCTCTCGAACTCCTTCATGTTCCCGGCGTGAGCACCGCGAAATGCATAAATGCTCTGGTCGTCGTCGCCTACCGCGAATACGGCGGTGCTCGTTCCACCAAGCAATTTGAGCCACTTGTATTGCAGCTTGCTGGTATCCTGAAACTCGTCCACGAGGATGTGTCGAAAACGCGAACAATAATGTTCGCGTATCACCTCGTTCCGCATCAGCAACTCATAGCTTCGCAATAACAATTCGGCAAAATCGACGACGGATTCCTTCGCGCATTGCTGTTCGTAGTTCAGGTAAAACTCGACCATTTTGCGCGCAAAATCATCGTAGGTTTCAACCTGAGAGGCCCTGAGCCCCTCTTCCTTGGCATTATTAACGAACCATTGCACCTGCCTGGGAGGGAATTTCTGATCATCCACCCCCAGGTTTTTGAGGATGCGCTTTATCATGGCCAGTTGGTCTGCGGTATCGAGAATCTGGAAAGATTGAGGCAGACCTACATCCTGATGGTGGGCACGAAGCATGCGATTGCATAGGCCGTGAAAAGTGCCCACCCACATGCCACGAGTATTAACCGGCAGCATGGATGAAATTCGCATCAGCATTTCTTTCGCTGCCTTGTTTGTAAAAGTGACAGCAAGAATGCCATGGGGACTCACTTGCCCCGACTGAATCAGGTGGGCAATGCGCGTTGTAAGCACGCGCGTCTTGCCGCTGCCCGCTCCCGCAAGAACCAGCACTGACTGATGGGGCAGCGTGACTGCTTCGAGTTGTTCGGGATTAAGTGCGGAGAGTAAGGAAGACATCGGAAACAGACCAGTGGGTTGGGAAGCGAGCCGTTGCCCCCTTGAAGAGAATGCCAAAGCGGAGGGTGCCAGGCTGCCTCGCCATGACATCCCCCCATTTAAAATTCAGAGTCGAAAAAGCTGAAAAGCCTTGTTCAGTCAGCCTATGCGCTTGGGCTGGCCTTGACAAGGTCCAGGATCAATGGCGTCAATACCAATTCGATAGCCAGTCCCATCTTTCCTCCCGGAACCACAATGGTATTCGGGCGCGATATGAACGAGTTATGAATCATCGAGAGGAGATAAGGAAAATTCACGCCCTTGGGATCCCTGAAGCGGATCACTACAAAGCTTTCATCCAGGGTAGGAATATCCCGCGCGATGAAGGGATTGGATGTATCCACGGTTGGAACGCGCTGAAAATTGATATGGGTGCGCGAAAACTGGGGTGTAATATAATGGACGTAATCGTGCATGCGCCGGAGAATGGTGTGCGTGACGGCTTCTACCGAGTAGCCGCGAGCATTCATGTCCCTGTGGATTTTCTGTATCCACTCCAGATTGACAATCGGTACCACGCCTACCAGCAAATCGACATACTTCGCCACATCCGCAGTTTCACTCTTGACCCCACCGTGCAGGCCTTCATAGAACAGAAGATCCGAACCCTGTTTTATTGATGTCCATGGCGTAAACGTCCCGGCCTTTTGCTGGTATGGAGCGGCCTCGGCATCATTGTGGAGATACAGGCGCGTCTTGCCGGTTCCGGTCTCGCCATACTCCTTGAACAAGGCTTCGAGTTTTTCAAATTCATTCGCTTCCGGACCGAAATGGCTGATCGGGCGGTTGCCGTCTTTTTCCGATTCCGCCACCGCTTTCTTCATTTCGTCGCGGTCATAACGATGGAAACTGTCGCCCTCTACCACCACCGCAGTCAATTTCTCACGAAAAAAGATATGCTCGAAACTATTCTTGACTGTCGACGTGCCAGCTCCCGACGAACCGGTGACGGCAATAACAGGGTGTTTTTGTGACATACAGGCTTTCTCCTCAGGATAAAAATGACTATTTGTGCTTATACTCGCCGCCGGCGCTTCCGCCAGATGGGGTCATTGCATTTTGCAGGCCAATAAAAACCTCTGACTATCCGCTGCCTTCTCTCACCCGCGTTGGAACAACAGCCACTCAAGGCGCGGTACAACCTGCGCAAAGAATGATGGCCAGAGGAACTCCTGGTGAGATAGAAGCAAACGATCGATCGCGGGAGGATTGTTCAGAGCGTTCAGAGGTTTCTTAACCCTACTATAATACCTGTTTTCTCGGCAATTTTGGACAGCAGCTCCGCAAAGCGATGAGCGGGCGAATAGGAGATGCGCAAACAAAGCGTCAAGGATCATGGAAGAGCAGTAGATTTGACAATATCAGGAGCGGGCCATAAAATAGACGGCTTTATTGAAATAGCAGGTGGGTTTTGTGAAAACGTTTTCAGCCAAACCTCATGAAGTGCATCACGAGTGGTTCGTCATTGATGCTGCTGGCAAGGTCCTTGGGCGTCTTGCCGCAGAGATCGCCTACCGTCTTCGCGGCAAGCACAAACCCATCTTTACTCCACATGTAGATACCGGTGATTACATCGTCGTGATCAATGTGGACAAGATGCGTATTACCGGAAACAAGGCGGAAAACAAGCTTTACCATCGCCACAGCGGATACCCGGGCGGTATCTACCAGACAACTTTCGCAAAAATGCATGCGCGCTTTCCGGAGAGGCCATTGGAGAAAGCAGTCAAGGGAATGCTGCCAAAAGGTCCCCTGGGTTATGCGATGCTGAAAAAACTCAAGATTTACGCAGGTGCTGCGCATCCGCACGCAGCTCAGCAACCACGTCAACTGGAAGTAAGGGCTTAAGCTTATGGCAGTCAATTACAATTACGGTACGGGGCGCCGCAAGAGCGCGGTGGCCAGGGTATTCATCAAACCGGGCAAAGGTTTGATCACGGTCAATGACAAGCCGGTGGATGAATTCTTTTCCCGTGAAACTGGGCGCATGGTGGTAAGGCAGCCGCTTGAACTGACGGGGAATCTGACGAATTTTGACGTTGTGGTCAATATTCACGGAGGCGGCGAATCAGGACAGGCGGGCGCAGTGCGTCACGGCATCACACGGGCCTTGATTGATTTCGATGCCAGCCTTAAACCTCTTTTGAGTAATGCGGGGCTCGTGACGCGGGATGCCCGCGAGGTTGAGCGGAAAAAAGTCGGCCTTCGGAAGGCGCGGCGGCGCAAGCAGTTTTCCAAGCGATAGCGTCATTTTTCAAACAAAAGCCGCCTGTTTCTGGCGGCTTTTTTGTTTGTTGCCTATAATCGGTCAACCGTTATCGGTCAACGTTTAGCGTTTAAAGTTAAACGCGCCGCCTCTGCACATTAACGTGGAGGGTTCGTTGAAGGTTCGTCGAGGGTTCTGATGCTTAAAGCAGGTATAGTTGGAGGTACCGGATATACCGGAGTGGAGTTGCTGCGGATGTTGTCCGCACACCCGGAGGTGAGCATCGAGGCTATCACTTCGCGTAGCGAAGCAGGCATGGCGGTAGCGGAGTTATTCCCAAGCCTGCGGGGACGAGTGACTCTCCGATTTTCGGATCCTTCTGCGGCAGAACTGGATAAATGCGATATCGTGTTTTTTGCGACGCCCAACGGTATCGCGATGCAGCAGGCTCGTTCCTTGCTAAATGCCGGGGTCCGTATCATTGATCTGGCTGCCGATTTCCGTATCAAGGATGTCGCAGTGTGGGAAAAGTGGTACGGCGTGACCCACGCCTGCCCTGAGCTGGTGGAAGAAGCGGTCTATGGCCTGCCGGAAGTCAACCGGGAAAAAATAAGAAGTGCGAGGTTGATTGCCAATCCCGGCTGCTACCCTACTGCGGTTCAGCTGGGTTTCCTTCCTTTGGTCGAGGCAGGCGTCGTCGACCTGGATCACCTCATCGCCGACGCAAAGTCCGGTGTATCGGGGGCAGGACGCAAGGCGGAAGTGCATACGCTGTTTTCTGAAGCGTCGGATAATTTTAAAGCCTATGGAGTACCCGGTCACCGGCATTTACCCGAGATCAGGCAGGGTTTATCTGCGGCAGCTCGTAAGCCAGTGGGACTGACATTTGTCCCTCACCTTACCCCCATGATCCGGGGCATTCACGCCACGCTTTATGCGACGCTGACATCTGAGGCCGATTTGCAGACGCTTTACGAAACGCGATACGTTGACGAACCGTTCGTGGACGTACTCCCAGCAGGGTCTCACCCGGAAACCCGTTCAGTGAGGGGCTCGAATCTTTGCCGTATCTCGGTCCACCGGCCTCAAGGGGGAAATACAGTTGTCGTTCTTTCGGTGACAGACAACCTTGTCAAGGGGGCGGCGGGGCAAGCGATACAAAACATGAACCTGATGTTTGGCCTGCCGGAGACTCTTGGAATTGATCAGGCGCCTTTGCTCCCTTGACCACTAACGATCAGGTTGAATGCCAGGAGCGCCCGTGAGGCGGGTTGACCCGATAAAAATGGGAGCGGACCGGGCTTGCGTGCAAGTCTGCTTTTAGCCGAAAATACGGATGGAGCGGGATTGCTCCTTATCGAGCGGCGTCTTCTCCGCATCTACCGGAATATGTTCAGATGGTCATGATCAGGTCGCTGAAAAGAAAGTTCGGTATATCCGCGCCACGGGTAGCGGTACGTCCCCAGGTCCCCGGTTATGTTCGCTGGTTGGGAATTACCGTTGTTGCTGTACTGGCAATCGGCCTTTCCTGGGGAATGTATGATGCGGGGCGCAAGTTTGCAGGCTTTGACAAAAATGAAACCGACTATGAACTGGAACAGCTATCCCAGGTAACTGCCCGTCTTCAGAAGGAAAATGACGAGTTGCGCATGAAAATTGCCAGCCTTGACCGCCAGTCGCAAATGGATCATGTTGCCCGTGAGGATATCTCCAAGCAGGTGAAGACGCTCGAAGGCGAGAACATCCGCTTGAAGGAGGATTTGGCTTTTTTTCAGAACCTTGGTTCGGTCGCAGGAAAAAACGAACAGGGCGTCGCCATAAGCGGATTGAAGCTTGAACGCGGCCAGTTGCCGGGCGAGTATCGTTACACCTTGCTCCTGGTTCAGAGTGGGCCTCGAAAAAAGGAATTCCAGGGCAGCGTCGAATTTGCGATCAATTTGCAGAAAGATGGCAAGAAGATGATCATGCCGCTGGCGAGCGAAAGTTCGTCACGGGTCTTCGATGTTCGCTTCAAGTTTTATCAGCGGGTGGAAAGAAGCTTTATCCTGCCCCCGGAGGCAGTAGTCGAGAGCATGCAGATCAAGGTATTCGAAAATGGAATGGCACAGGCAAAGCTGACACAAACCGTGAACCTATCCACTTAGGAGATGAGATGTTCGGAAAAAAAGCAGGTAAGCCTCAGAGCCAGATCGATACGTTGATTGGCGCGAATACTCGCATTGAAGGCAATATCAATTTCAGCGGCGGGTTGCGTGTCGATGGCCACATCAAGGGCAACGTTGTTGCAAGCACGGACAGGCCAAGTATACTTGTATTAAGTGATCAGGCCTCAGTCGAAGGGAAGATCCAGGTTTCTCATGCAATTATCAACGGGGTAGTATCGGGATCAATACAAGCCAGCGAGTACGTGGAACTTCAGGCGAAAGCAAAAGTCTCGGGGGATATCCAATACAAAGCGATGGAGATACATGTGGGGGCATCGGTCGAAGGAATGCTGCTGAATTATGGCAAGGATGATCCGCAGTCCGCGAGCAAGGTCGTTCCTCTGATTACTGCCGCTCATGCGGATTAGCTTCAGCAAAATTCCCTGAATAATTTTTTCCTACTTTCAACTTCAAAGGCAGAATGAACTCAACTGTCGAAACAGACCTGGTCGAAATGCAAGTCCCGTTGATCTTTACCGATAGCGCGGCAAACAAGGTCAAGGAACTGATTGAAGAAGAAGGAAACAGCGATCTCAAGCTAAGAGTATTCGTAGCGGGAGGTGGTTGTTCCGGCTTCAAGTACGGCTTTACCTTTGACGAACTGATAAATGAAGACGATACGGTAATGGAAAAGAACGGCGTGAAGCTGCTGATCGATGCAATGAGTTTTCAATACCTGGCAGGCGCGGAGATCGACTATCAGGAGAACGCCGAGGGGGCGCAGTTTGTTATCAAAAACCCCGGCGCCTCCAGCACCTGCGGTTGCGGATCTTCGTTTTCGGTTTAACCCGGGCCTGAAATCAGAAAGACGGAAAACGCAAGCGAAAATTCCGTTTTGCATCAGAACAAAACGGAGGCGATCGGCCTGCAGAACGCTATGCCTGATAGATTGCCCCAAGTATTCGTGAATCTCTAGCTCCTGTCACGACGGGAAGATTCGCGGGCACTCCAGAAATAGCCTGTTTCGCCAACCAGGCAAAAGCAAACGCCTCGACCCAATCGGCGCTGACCCCAAGCCGATCCGTCAGTTCAATTGTCTTTCCGGGCATGGTCAATCCCAACCGGGTGATCACCGCACCATTTCGAGCTCCGCCGCCGCAGAGGTATAGCTCTGCGGCCCGAGGAAAATACTGGAATACCGACCTCGAGATGGATTGAACAGTCAACTCCAGGAGCGTTGCCTGCACGTCCTCCGGCTTCTCATTTCCGTTCAGGCAACTTTCCAGCCAGGTGAAATTGAACTGCTCCCTTCCCGCACTTTTCGGCGGCGGCAGGGAAAAAAAGGGGAGTGCCAGAAATCTCTCGAGAAGGCTTTCGATCACTTCGCCCGAGCGTGCCCAGTTCCCGTTTTCATCATAGGGCTCGCCCGTGTGATGCGAACACCACGCATCCATAAGCATGTTGCCAGGCCCGCAATCATAGCCCGCGACCTGCCCTCGGGCAAGACTGGTCAGATTACAGATTCCACCGATGTTTACAATGATACGATGACATTCAGAATGCATGAACAGCGCGCTGTGAAAAGCCGGCACCAGCGGGGCACCCTGCCCGCCCGCGGCAATATCACGGCTTCTGAAGTCCGCCACAACCGTGACGCCGGTAAGTTCGGCAAGCAAGGCCGGATTGAATAACTGAATGGTATAGGCGCGCTCCGCTTGCGGACAGTGCCGCACGGTCTGCCCGTGACATCCAATCGCCCTCACTTCTCCCCGAGAAACTCCGCTATCACGGAGCAACCCTCCAACAGCGTCCGCATAATGCCGGGAAAGCTCATTGCCGAGCATAGCTGCCCGATGAAGCTCGTCAACTCCCGCCTGATGCAATTCGAGCAGACGGCCCCGCAGGTCAGGACTGTAAGGCAGATAGAAAGTGCCGAGAAGAGAGGGAGGAGAGCGGTTGAAATCAGCAAGTGCCGCATCAACTCCGTCGAGGCTGGTCCCCGACATCATGCCAATATAATACGCTGTTTTCAAAGCTCTCTTCGAGGCGCTGAGGCGATGCGATGAAGGTTAGCGCCGCTGGCTAATCCACGAAAGCGAGATTTGTTCCGCGAAGCATGTCAAGCCTGGCCATCAGGGGGATCGTAGCATCGTAAAAGACAGGCATGAGCCGCGACGAAACCGGGTTTGCCGCGGGCGTGGCAACTTTCAGCGGGTCGCGCTGAACTCCATTTTGGCGAAACTCGTAGTGCAGATGTGGGCCCGTTGCCATTCCCGTCGCTCCGACATGCCCGATTACATCTCCCTGACTGACGCGCTGACCTTTGCGCAAACCCTTCGCAAAGGATGACAGGTGCCCGTACACGGTCGAATATACTCCATGGTGTTGCAGGACGACGACGTTTCCATAACCGCCCTGCCAACCTGCAAAAGCCACAACGCCGTCGGATGCTGCCTTAACCCGAGTGCCGGTCGGGGCGACATAGTCTATACCGCTGTGGGCCCGCCACGTCTTGAGGATGGGATGAAAGCGCGCGCTGGAAAATCCTGAACTGATCCTTGAAAACTCGAGCGGCGAGCGGAGAAAGGCTTTTTTCAGATTCTTGCCATCGGGAGCGTAGTAGCCGCTCTCACCGTTGTCCGCCTCAAAATACAAGGCGCGGTGAGGTGTACCCTGGTTTACGAATTCCACAGCCAGCACCCTTCCTGCCCTCGCAGGCTCTCCATTGATATAGAGCGAATCGTAGACGACCGTGAACTGGTCGCCTTTGCGCAGGTCCCGATGAAAATCTATGTCGGACGACAGGATATCGACAATCTGCAGCGCGACGCTTTCAGGAACGCCTGCGATATCGACCGCAGCAAACAGCGAACTGTTTATCACGCCCGATTTCATCTGGATGTGCGTTTCCAGTTGAGCGGGCTGCTCAGCTACCGTGAAGCTCTCACCTGATTTCTCCATGGTCAACTGCTCGCTTCCACCCGGGAAATAGCGTAACCAAAGCAATTCCCCGGCGGCGCCTGTCTGGACGTGAACAATTCTGCCAGGAACAAGCTGGTGCATCGTTTTGACACTCCGGGCGTCCCGCAGAAAACTCCCCACATCGCTGTTATTGACCTCGAGCCGCGACAACAGCGATGCAATGGTATCTCCCCGCTGAATGCGCTCCTGGCGCCAGAACGTCATGCTGCTGTCGTCGGATAGATGAATTTCGGGAAGACTAAGGCCGAGAACCACTTGCTGCACGGGCAGGCTGTCGAGAGAAGTATCCGGCGCAATACCGAAAGCAGCCATCATGCCGAACAACGGAAAGCTCGATAACAGGATCAACCACCGTGATCTCTTCTTGACCGGAGCCGATAGCATCCGTAGAAAAGTGCCTCTATTATTATCCATGTTTGGCAAATGGCTAATGAGGGCGCAAGTCTAACATAAAACCTTATCAATACGTAGGGTAAAGAAGAGAGCAATCCTGTTGCCTGCACCTGATGGAACTGCTTCAACCAATCTTTCCTCCAATCAGGAGCGCTGCAGTCAGTGTTCATAAATTTCTCTCACGCGCAGACGACTCTGTATAATTGCGTCTGCCTAGATTCCCGCCCCTAGAGCTTCAGGTTGCCCACCAATGGAACAGCAGTGCTCGTCGCCAGGGCGCCCACGCCTACGCCAACCATAACCATCCAAAATCCCCTTGTAATTGAAAATTGATTTTCAGCATATACAGGAGCGCCATACATGGCTGCAGAAGATCTCACGCTTGATTTGTTGGCTTTTCGTCCTTTCTGGCGCTTGGCAGCCGCCCTTCGAACGCGCGTGGAGGCCATCATTGGAGCATGGGAAGAGGCAGTACGCGAGAATCTGCCCGCTGCTGACGAGTTGACCCTTCAGCAGCTCAGGAATTCGCTTCCTTTGGTACTCGAAGAGATTGCCCACGCCTTCGCATCGAGTACCCCGAAAGCAACCCGCGAACTGATCGAGGGCAGCAAAAGCCATGGCACTACCAGATTCCATGAAAATTACAGCATTCGTGAACTCGTTGTTGAGTACAGGTTATTGCGAAGGATCGTGATCGAGCAGCTTGCTGAAGAATTGGGAGAAGATCTGGATACAGAAACAATGGTCGCCCTGAACATGGCGCTCGATGCAGTTCTGCAGAGCGGCGTTGTGACTTTTACCAATCATCTGCAGCAACAGATCCTCGCCGCAGCCGAGATACAATCGAAGTACCTTTCTTTTCTTTCGCATGATCTTCGCAACCATCTCAGTCAGGCAGTCATGCAAATACAGCTTCTTTCCGCAAAGCTTGCGAAGGCACCAGAGTATGCGGAAACCGTGGCAGGTATCGAATCGGTCAAACGAGCTATCTTGCGAACAACGGCTGGAATGGACAGGCTGCTGGAGGCGGAGCAGTTGCGGCATGGCTCCGCTAATCTCGATATACATACTGTGCATCTGTCTCAACTGCTGCTCGAGGTTAGCCAGCAATGGCAGTACGAAGCACAACTGAAAGGATTGGAACTGCGTGTGGAAGTACCTGATGGCGCAAAAGTCTTAAGCGACGAAAGATTGCTGACGCTGGTGTTGCAGAATTTGCTGGGTAACGCGGTAAAATACAGCTCAGCGGGTACAATAAATATCT
>DASSHJ010000153.1:0-3420 GCA_035692965.1 Nitrosospira sp.
TTCGGGAGTATCTCGACCGGGATCCAGCGAGACGAATAGGATGCGCGCCTGGTTTTTCCCATCGCCCAGCATTTGCACGACCCGGGCAAGGCGAGCCAGGGAAACAGGGCATTCGGCATTGCAATGCGTATATCCGAAATACAACAGTAACAGGTTACCCTCGAACTCGTTTGCCGTAACCCGGCTGCCACGGTCGGAAGTCAGGGAAAAATCAAGATCCGGCAGATGACCCGTAACCTCTTCCATGTGCCATGAGTTTTCACTGCTACATCCAAGCGTGATGGCGAAGGCGAGGACCGTCAAAAGACGGGTAAACCCATGGGAAGCCCGAACCGGCAGTGCCAGGTGTGCAATGCTCACCCGGGCGTTTTCAGGAAATAAGGGCTTTTCGTGCCTCAGGTGCATTGGCTGTGACATGCAAGATCAGGCCTAAAATTTCACTATAGCAGTCCAATCATCGCAGTTCAGAGACAACGCGCAGATCGCCCCGCTTGGGAATCCAGAAACCTCTTGCGTGAAGGAAATAAACCTTCTATATTTCAAGCATGGCTACCGCTGAGTATTCTTTCCCCTCCCGCCTCGCAAGGCGTTCGCCCCTCAAGGCGAAGCCCCTGCTGCGCCTCGCGCGCTGATACATACCGCCCTTCCAGCCTTTCACCAGCACAGAATCAGCTTCTGGATTCTGTATCACAGTTCGAGTATTCTTTCTCAAGCGGGAGAAAACATTGAAAGATCATTTAATTATTTTTGACACCACGTTGCGGGATGGTGAGCAAAGCCCCGGCGCTTCCATGACGCGGGATGAAAAGATCCGCATTGCCCGGCAATTGGAGCGCATGCGTGTCGATGTCATCGAGGCGGGCTTCCCGGCAGCTTCGAACGGCGACTTTGAGGCGGTAAAAGCAGTAGCCGATTGCATTCGCGAAAGTACCGTATGCGGCTTGGCGCGGGCTATAGAGGCTGATATCCGGCGCGCTGGCGAGGCCTTGCGGGGCTCGAATCTCGCCCGCATCCACACGTTTATCGCCACCTCTCCCATACATATGGAGAAAAAGCTGCGCATGACTCCGGATCAGGTGGTCGAACAAGCGGTTAAAGCGGTAAGATGGGCGCGCCAATATACCGATGACGTTGAGTTTTCTCCCGAGGATGCGGGTCGGTCAGATATCGACTTCCTTTGCCGCGTGCTGGAAGCTGTTATCGATGCAGGTGCTAAAACGCTGAATATTCCCGATACCGTCGGGTATACCATGCCTGAGCAATTCGGAAGGCTCATCCGGACGTTGCGGGAGCGTATACCCAATTCCGACAAGGTAGTATTTTCCGTGCATTGCCATAATGACCTTGGGCTTGCGGTCGCAAACTCGCTTTCAGCGGTTGCCAATGGCGCCCGGCAGGTTGAATGCACGATAAACGGCCTGGGAGAGCGCGCGGGAAACGCAGCGTTGGAGGAAGTCGTGATGGCGGTCCGCACGCGTCAGGATTTTTTTCTCTGCGATACCCGAGTCGACACCACTCATATCGTTCCCGCCAGCAAACTGGTATCCGGAATCACTGGATTCCCCGTGCAACCAAACAAGGCAATCGTGGGAGCAAATGCTTTCGCCCACGAATCGGGCATTCATCAGGATGGTGTGCTCAAGCATCGGGAAACCTATGAGATCATGCGCGCCGAGGACGTAGGCTGGGGCGCGAATAAATTACTGCTCGGCAAGCACTCGGGGCGTAACGCTTTTCGTACCCGCCTGGCGGAGCTCGGTATCGACCTGCGCTCCGAAGAAGCCCTTAACACCACGTTCATGCGCTTCAAGGAGTTGGCTGACAAGAAGCATGATGTTTTCGATGAAGACCTGCAAGCGCTGGTTTCAGACGAGGCCATGGTACTGCAGGAGCATTACCGACTACTCGCGCTTGTCGCGCACAGCGAAACGGGCGAAACCCCCTATGCCCAGGTTGTCATAGCGGAGGATGGGAGGGAATCGCATGCTCAGGCTGAGGGAAGCGGGCCCGTCGATGCCACTTTTCGTGCAATTGAAAAGATCCTCGCGAGCGGAGCGGAACTGCAACTATTTTCCGTTAATGCCATAACCAGCGGCACCGACTCTCAAGGAGAAGTCACGGTACGGCTTCAGAGATCCGGCCGCATCGTCAACGGGCATGGAGCGGATATTGATATTGTAGTTGCCTCTGCGAAGGCCTATCTCAGCGCTATCAACAAGCTGCACAGCAAGCTGGAACGGGCCCACCCGCAGGTTTAGGCGCCAGCATGGCAGAACTTATGGAATCTGCGCGATTTCTGGATTTCGCCCATTACGTCTGGGTGCGCTTCTTCCAGCATAACTGCACGCAGGTTGCTGCCAGCCTGACCTTTACGACTCTCCTGTCGCTGGTGCCATTTATTGCGATTGCCATTTCAGTCGTAGCGGCGTTTCCTGCCTTTGCTGAATATTCGGCGCAGATAAAGACCTTCGTTCTCAACACCATGGTCCCCGAGGCAGCGAATCGGGTGATAGCTGTCTATATGCAGCAGTTTGCGGACAATGCGGTAAAGCTGACAGCCATCGGTACTTTTTTTCTGGGCGTAACGGCGGTTGCCCTGATGCTGACGATTGACAGCGCATTGAACTCCATCTGGTGCGTGCCACGGTTACGCCCCCTGTTGCACCGCGTACTGATCTATTGGGCCGTGCTCACGATTGGACCATTATTTATCGGTGTAAGCCTGTCGCTCACGTCGTGGCTGATTGGCATATCCATGGGATTAACCGAGGACATTCCCCTGGTTAATGTCGTGCTTTTGCAATTGGTACCCCTCGCTCTGACGAGCGTTGCATTTTCTATTTCGTACCTGATCGTGCCTAATCGCCAGGTACAACTCCGCCATGCCATTGCAGGAGGTGTAACCGCGGCTGTCGGTTTCGAAATAATGAAAAGGGTGTTTGCCCTGTATATATCCCATTTCCCCACCTATCAGGCGGTTTACGGAGCATTTGCAACAGTCCCGATATTCCTGCTCTGGGTCTACTTATCCTGGCTGATGGTGTTGCTTGGGGCCGTCATTGCCGCTTCGCTTTCGAGCTGGCGCTTTCGCCGGTGGGGGCCAAATCCCGCTATCCAAGGAAGCCAGTTTCTGGACGCGCTGCGCATCCTGCAAGCTCTGGGCGAAGCCCTGCATACAGGAAGCGTGGAGACTTACAGCAGTTTACAGAAGCGGCTGGATCGGGGTTTCGAGGAAATCGAGCCGATACTGGAGCGCCTGGTTCAGGCAAATCTCGTCCGGCAGATTAAAGCAGGGGGATGGGTTCAAATCATGGACCCCGACGAGGTTACAGTCGCAGATATCTACCGCCTGTTCACATTCGACCCCGCAACCTTGCAGCCCGCCGTTGAAGATAACCCGAAACTCGCGCGAGTGCTTGA
>DASSHJ010000154.1:0-6021 GCA_035692965.1 Nitrosospira sp.
AACTCAGCCGCCCGTTCGCTGGAAAATCCGCTTGGCATCACATTTTCAGGCGTCACTACAGCAAGAGAAGCGTTGCAGGCCATCCAGGAAGACGGCGATATTCAGTCGGTGGTCGTGGATGATACCCTCTACACTCTAAAAAATGGAGAAAAGGGGTCCCGAAACCTGCAAATGACCGCGTTGAAGCTGGTGCAGGAAATCAATCGTTTTCGCCCTGAGCTCGATATCTACATCCTGATTGCCCAGGAAAAAGAGGATGAGGTGGTGGACGCCCTCTTTTCCGAAACGGTTGACGGTTACTTTTATCGGGAAGAACGTGATTACCGTGGCATGTATCGCATCCTGAATGCCCAGCTACAGGAAAAGGCGCGGACGCCATTCTACGATCAGCTCAAGAATTACGTGTTGATGGCCAAGGACGCGTGGCACACGCCGGGGCATTCTTCGGGCGATTCGGTTCGCGATAGCCCATGGGTCAGCGACTTTTACCATTTCATTGGCGAGCATGTCTTCCGGGCAGATCTGTCCGTGTCCGTACCCATGCTCGACTCCCTCATGGAGCCCACGGGAGTGATAGCGGAAGCCCAGAAGATCGCAGCAAAGGCGTTTGGCGCGCGTCGTACTTTTTTTGCGACCAACGGGACTTCCACGGCCAACAAGGTGATCTTCCAGACCCTGCTAGCCCCGGGCGAGAAGCTGATACTGGACCGGAACTGCCATAAATCGGTGCATCACGGGGTGGTGCTGTCCGGCGCCTACCCGATCTACCTCGATTCTTCGGTCAACAAGAAATTCAGTATTTATGGCCCCGTGCCGAAGCAGACCCTTTTCAAGGCCATAGAGGAGCATCCGGACGCGCAGGCAATGATACTGACGAGTTGCACGTACGATGGGCTGCGCTACGATTTAGCCCCCATCATTGACGCGGCGCATGCGAAAGGCATCAAGGTGATCATTGACGAAGCCTGGTACGCTTTCGCCCGTTTTCACCCGGCCTTCCGTCCGACGGCAATGGAGGCGGGGGCGGATTACGCTACCCAGAGCACACACAAGGTGTTATCGGCTTTCTCGCAATCCAGCATGATTCATGTCAATGACCCAGGATTCAACGAGCATCTCTTCCGCGAGAATTTCAACATGCATACTTCCACCAGTCCGCAATACACCATGATTGCCAGCCTGGACGTAGCTCGCAAGCAGGCAATGATGGAGGGGTACAAGCTGCTTTCGCGGACGTTGGAGCTGGCGAAGGAATTGCGCGCCCAGATCAATTCGACGGGTGTATTCAGGGTTCTTGACCTTCCGGACCTGTTGCCCGCGGAAGTGAGTGGAGACAATATTCTGCTGGATTGCACCAAGGTGACAGTGGATATATCCCGTTGCGGCTTTACGGTGGAAGATCTCATCCGGGAACTGTTTGAGCGTTATAACATCCAGGTGGAAAAATCGACGTTCAATACGCTCACCCTGCTTCTCACGATCGGCACCACGCGAAGCAAGGTATCACGTCTTTATGACGCACTCATGCGTATTGCGCGGGAGGGTCGCGCTCCGCGAAGACTCTACCGTATACCGGAAATACCCCGTTTTACCGAACTCAGATATCTTCCGCGCGACGCATTTTATTGTGGTGGTGAACTGGTGCCGCTGCTGGATGAGCAGGAACGGTTGAACGATCATCTGGATGGCAGGGTGTGCGCGGATCAGATCACTCCCTATCCTCCTGGCATTCCGGTGCTCGTTCCCGGTCAGACGATTACTTCGGAAGTGATGCAATATCTCGTGAGCATGCTGCGATCGCAAAAGCGTGTCGAGGTGCACGGCATTGTATATGACGGATACCTTCCATGCTTGAGGCTTCTGACGGCAGCCGAGGAAAAAGGCTTGAAAAAGCTCGTCAAATAGGTAAAGATACAAGCGATGCTAAGATTCCCTAAGACTATCACGACACGGCGGCGCATGCCGCCGTGTTGCATTCTGCGCCATGAAATCCAATTCGCGATCGCCGGAAAGCAGGGTTGCTGGCGGGTCCTCAAAAGAAAGGAAAATCCGAAGGCAAAAACCTGATCCCGGGTGTTAAGAATTTCGTGGGATTTTTCAAAAGCAGCGCACATTTCTCCAGCCAAATTCAGCCGATGCTTCTATTTGTAGAGATGCTTTTATGTCAAATTTGATGAACACATACCTTCAACTGCCCGTCACATTTGCTCGGGGAAAGGGCGTGTGGTTATGGGATGAAGAAGACAAGCGCTATCTTGATGCGCTGGCAGGCGTTGCAGTATGCGGTCTCGGGCATTGCCATCCCAAGCTTGTCAAGGCGATTTGCAATCAGGCCGGCACGCTCATCCATACATCAAATCTTTACCATATTAAACGCCAGGAGGAACTGGCGAGGAGGCTGGCGGACCTGTCGGGGATGGACAACGCTTTTTTCTGCAATTCCGGGGCGGAAGCGAACGAGGCCGCCATCAAACTGGCCCGGCTATACGGGCATGGGAAGAAAATCGACCTGCCTACCATCATCGTCATGGAAAAATCGTTCCACGGCCGTACCATGGCTACCTTGACCGCCAGTGGAAACCGCAAGGTCCAGGCGGGGTTTGAGCCTTTGCTCACAGGTTTTGCCAGGGTGCCGTACAACGATCTTGAAGCGGTTGCGCAAGTCGGGGTCCACAACAAGAACGTTGTCGCCGTGCTCGTCGAACCATACCAGGGAGAAGGGGGCGTCAATGTGCCTGAGGCGAGTTATTTGCAGGGTTTACGCCACCTGTGCGATCAGAATGGCTGGCTGCTCATGCTGGACGAAGTGCAGTGTGGAATAGGACGGACTGGCAAGTGGTTTGCCTTTCAGCACAGCGGCATTTTTCCCGATGTGATCACACTGGCCAAAGGTTTGGGATCGGGGGTGCCTATCGGGGCCTGTCTCGCTAAAGGAATGGCAGCAGGACTTTTTAAGCCGGGAAACCACGCTTCCACGTTTGGCGGAAATCCACTTGCCTGCACTGCCGCGCTGACGACACTTGAGGTTATCGCCGAAGAGGATCTGCTCAGAAACGCGATGGAACTGGGTGACTTCATACGCATGATGCTAAAAGCGCAACTCGCCGACGTTCCAGATGTCGAGCAGGTTCGGGGGCAGGGCCTCATGGTGGGTATCGAACTTTCCAGGCCCTGCGGTGAACTGGTAAAGACGGCATTGGAGCAAGGACTCCTGATCAACGTGACCTCGGAACGGGTGGTGCGCCTGCTGCCGCCGCTTGTCATGCAACGGCACGAGGCGGAGCAAGTGGTGGATATCCTGTCCCGCTTAATAAAGAAATTCCTGGCTTGAATGCATCACGGCGGCGCTTTAGCCGCAGCTTCAACCAGTTTTCCGATAACCTTCCCAAGCTGATGTACGCGCAGGGGAGCCATTTTCATGCAGATCAGGCATTTTTTACAGTTTAACGATTTCTCCCGGGAGGAATTCGAGCATCTGTTTGAGCGCACCCGCTGGATCAAGCGGGAGTTCAAGCAGTACCGGCGCTATTGGCCGCTGGAAGATCGCACTCTCGCAATGATTTTCGACAAGCATTCGACTCGCACGCGGTTGTCGTTTGAAGCTGGCATGCATCAACTCGGTGGGGCGGCGATTTATCTTTCCACCCGTGATACCCAGCTAGGACGCGGGGAGCCGGTGGAAGACGCGGCCCGCGTGATTTCGCGCATGGTTGATATTGTCATGATCCGGACCTTCGAACATGAGATTGTCAGGCGGTTTGCGGCCCACTCTCGGGTTCCCGTTATCAACGGATTGACCGATGAATACCATCCCTGCCAGATACTGGGCGACATTTTTACCTTCATCGAGCATCGCGGAACAATCTCCGGTAAGACTGTGGCGTGGATCGGGGACTCGAATAACGTTTGCAATACCTGGCTTCAGGCGGCGGAAGTATTCGATTTCAATGTGCATGTTTCGACCCCACAGGGTTACGAAGTGGAGCCGGAGCGGGCGGGCCTTTATGGCACCGATCACTACGAAGAATTTGCCGATCCGCACGACGCGGTAAAGGACGCTGATCTCGTGACAACCGACGTCTGGACCAGCATGGGATTCGAATCCGAAACCGAGGAGCGCAAAAAAGATTTTGCCAATTTTCGCGTAGATACCGAAATGATGGCGTGTGCGAACAGCGATACCTTGTTCATGCACTGCCTGCCCGCTCACAGGGGAGAGGAAGTGGCGGCAGAGGTTATAGATGGTCCTCAGTCCGTGGTCTGGGAAGAGGCAGAGAACCGGCTGCATACACAAAAGGCGCTGATCGAATATTTATTGCTGGGGAAGGTAACGAGTCGAACATGAGAAAAGCGGAAAAAGGGGAGATGAGCGAAGTCAGGAAAGTTGTTCTGGCGTTTTCGGGAGGATTGGACACCTCTGTCATACTCAAGTGGTTGCAGGACGCCTACCACTGCGAAGTGGTCACCTTCACTGCTGACATCGGGCAGGGCGAGGAAGTCGAGCCGGCGCGCGCAAAAGCAACGCAGCTTGGCGTGAAGGAAATCTTCATCGAGGATCTGCGCGAGGAATTCGTGCGCGATTTTGTCTTTCCGATGTTTCGAGCGAACGCGGTATACGAGGGCGAATATCTGCTTGGCACCAGCATTGCCAGGCCTTTGATCGCAAAGCGCCAGATCGAGATTGCGCGTGAAACAAAAGCCGACGCCGTTTCACATGGCGCAACCGGAAAAGGCAATGATCAAGTGCGTTTTGAGCTCGGTTACTATGCATTGCAGCCCGATATTCGGGTCATTGCACCTTGGCGCGAATGGGACCTGACTTCCAGGGAAAAGCTTTTGAGCTACGCCGAGCAACACGGCATTCCTGTGGAAATGAAGAAAAAAAATGGCTCGCCCTACAGTATGGACGCCAATCTGCTTCATATTTCCTATGAAGGCCGTGCCCTGGAAGACCCGGCACAGGAGCCGGAAGAATCGATGTGGCGCTGGAGTCTTTCGCCGGAAAAGGCCCCTGACCATGCCGAGTACCTGGAACTTGAATTCGAGCAGGGCGATATTGTTGCCCTGAATGGGGAAAAGCTTTCTCCTGCCCAGGTGCTGACCAAGCTCAACCAGCTTGGGGGCAAGCATGGCATAGGCCGTCTGGATCTGGTTGAAAACCGCTATGTGGGAATGAAATCCCGTGGCTGCTACGAGACCCCAGGGGGCACTATCATGCTGCGTGCCCATCGGGCAATCGAATCCCTCACGCTCGACCGGGAGGTCGCTCATCTGAAAGACGAGTTGATGCCCCGCTACGCCGAACTGATTTACAACGGCTACTGGTGGAGTCCCGAGCGGAAGATGATGCAGGCCATGATTGACGCGTCACAGGCGCATGTAAATGGCTGGGTGCGTGTGAAACTCTACAAGGGGAATGTAATGGTGGTCGGCCGGGATTCGAAAACAGACTCTCTCTTCGACCCTCATATCGCCACCTTCGAGGATGACGAGGGCGCGTACAACCAGGCAGATGCAGCAGGATTTATCAAGCTGAATGCACTGCGCATGCGTATCGAGGCGAATCTGAAAAAGAGAAACAAAAGCGTTTCGTGATAGGAGCCATTAAAGGAGCCTGCCTCAGATTCAGATTGTTGCCAGGCGAAGATGCAAGCCGATAAAGATGGGTGAAAAGCCTGGCAGGCACAGAAAAACGTGTGATGCTTTTAAGATTGTTTGGATAGGTATTGCCTATGCCAGACTGCTTTATGGCCAGTCACACGGACGAAGCGGCACATGGTGTTCTGCCAGACGCTAAGGGAAGTTGCTGGACAAGTTCTTCTATCAGGAGATTTTTCCTATGCCGTCATTTGATATCGTTTCCGAAGTCGACAAACAGGAGGTCCGAAACGCGGTCGACCAAGTGAATAAGGAGGTAACTACCCGCTTTGATTTCAAGGGATCGAACGCGCGCGTGGAACAGGCGGATTACGTGCTTACTGTTTTCGCCGATGACGAATTCAAGCTGGGCCAGGTACTGGA
>DASSHJ010000155.1:0-3759 GCA_035692965.1 Nitrosospira sp.
ATGGCTATGGAATCATGACGGACAAGGTCATCGGGACGTTAGGGGTTTTGCAGAGAAAAAAAGAGAATATTTTGGTGATCGACGCGAAATCACTGGATAAATATAGCCGGGTCAGGGCTACTGTGTCGAAGCCGAACTACCAGGAGCTTGTCACGCTGCTTTCCATTACCGACCCCGCCCCGCTAGGCCGTCGGGCAAATCAAATCAGGTTGTACGGGCAGCGGCTCCTCAGGAAGACGGGCGCAAAGTATGTGGCGGCCCCGATCGATATCGAGGGGGCGTTGTTGTTTCAGCGCGGCAAGGAACCGTATCGAACGTTCTCAAAACCAGTCGAGAACACCAAGGCTGCCGGCGCGGGTGATACGTATGTTGCAGCCCTCACCCTCGCGCTGGCAAGCGGCGCGGCAATAGAAGACGCGGGAGAGATTGCAAGATCCGCTGCGGGAATCATCCTGCAAAAATCCGGCACCGCTACCTGTACCCAGAAAGAGCTGGGGCATTATTTCGGGAGCAGCGGCAAATACACCCAGGACTGGCAAGAATTGAAGAGGCGGTTTGATTTTTATAAAAAAGAAGGTATCCGCACGGTCTTCACGAATGGCTGCTTTGACCTGCTTCACAGCGGGCATGTTACCTATCTTGAGCAAGCGCGGGCATTGGGAGATGTGCTGGTTTTGGCGCTCAACTCGGATGCCAGCATTAGACGCCTGAAAGGAAGCAACCGGCCTATCAATAGCATGTCTGAGCGCATCCGCATCTTGTCAGGACTGGAGTCGGTAACGCTGCTGACATCGTTCGAGGAAGATACTCCTGCGCAACTCCTTGACATGATCAAGCCCGACATATACGTCAAGGGTGGGGATTATTCCGTCGACAAGCTTCCCGAGGCCCCCGTCGTTTTGGGGTATGGCGGAAGGATCGAGATCATGCCTTTTGTCCAGGATCGTTCGACAACGAATATCATTACCAGGATCAAAGGCCTGGATAAGCAGATGGCGTAACCGGGCAATGGCGTCGGGAGACTGGGACAGCCTGAGGAATATATTGTGCGTGCGGCCCGACAATATGGGCGACGTCCTGATGAGCCAGCCGGCAATGCGGGCGCTCAAGGAGGCTATTCAAGGCAGGAAACTAACGCTGCTGACTTCTACTGCGGGCGCATCCATTGCGCGTTTTATCCCTGAAGTCGATGAAATCATCCCGTTTGATGTTCCCTGGGTAAAGACAGGCGAGGCGGCTCAGAACGACGGAAAGCAGCAACTCCTGGAGCTTGCCAGTACGCTGGAAGACCGGCGGTTTGATGCTGCGGTAATCTTTACGGTCTACAGCCAAAATCCCCTTCCCGCTGCCATGCTATGCTACCAGGCTGGGATCAAAACGGTTTTGGGCTACTGCCGCGAGAATCCGTACCAGTTGATCAGCCGATGGGTTCCCGATAGAGAACCTTTCGACTACGTTCTCCATGAGGTGGAACGCCAGCTTCGCCTGGTCGAGAGCGTGGGCCGGGCGACCTCCAATACAAGGCTTTGCCTCGAGTTTGACGAGAAAAGCCGAAAAACTGTATCTGGGAAGATACAGGCAATGCTGGCGGCAGCAGGTATTCGCACGGATGAGCCATGGTTCGTGCTGCATGCCGGAGCAAGTGAAGAAAAGCGCTGTTATCCCGCGAGGGAGTACCTAAAGGCTTGCCGGTCGCTTGCCGGACAGGGCTATAAAATAGTGCTCACCGGAAGTTTTGTCGAGGGCAGTCTGGTCGATGAAATTGCCAAGCCGCTTGGCGGTAAGGCGGTGAATTTCGCCGGTGAGCTATCGCTCCCGGAACTCATTGGGCTGATAGCGGTTGCCCCCGTTCTCGTCTCGAATAATACGGGGCCTGTACACATCGCCGCTGCGGTAGGCACTCCCGTAGTTGTGCTGTATGCCATGACAAACCCGCAGCATACGCCGTGGCAGGTCGCGAGCCGTGTACTTTATTTTGAAGTGCCGCCGCACCTGCAATCGAGGAACCGGCTGCTCCAGTCATTTCCAGGTCCCTCAGCCCCTCGCGCTTCGGTGGAAGCGATAGAAATGGCGGTTAACGAACTGGTGAGGACAGATAATGGGACCAAGCGTTACGGTACTTATTCCTTCCTATAACCGTCCCTCGACCCTGGCCGTGACGCTTACCGGGCTCTGTTTTCAGCGCGTTCGGGATTTCATGGTCGTTATTTCCGACCAAAGCAGTGTGCCCGTTTATCAGGACGCTTCTGTTCAAACTGCTATCCGGCTCCTCGAGCAAAGAGGGCATCAGGTGGAGCAATTGGTCAACCTGCCTCGTCTCGGCCTGGCGCAGCAGAGGCAATTTCTGCTCGATCAGGTAGAGTCCCCCTATGGTCTTTTTCTGGATGATGACGTTCTGTTGGAGTCTTTTGTCATAGAAAACATGCTGCAGGCCCTTGGGGAGGAGGAGATCGGATTTGTCGGACAGGCTCTCATCGGTCTTTCATATCGGCATGACCGCCGGCCCGGGGAACAGGCGATCGAGATGTGGGAAAGTCCCGTAGAGCCTGAGCTCGTCACGCCAAGCCACAGCGCATGGCAGCGGTATATGCTCCATAACGCTGCCAATATTCTCCATATCCAGGAAAAACTCCAGCTTACGCCTCACAAACAAAAAAAATACAAGATCGCCTGGGTCGGAGGATGCGTCATGTATGACGTTCAGAAGTTGCGGGAATCGGGGGGGTTTGAATTCTGGAAAGAGGTGCCGCCGGAACATGCGGGGGAAGACGTCCTTGCTCAACTGCGGGTAATGAAACGCTATGGCGGTTGTGGCCTGATCCCGTCCGGCGCATACCACCAGGAGGCTGCCACCACTGTGATAGAGAGAAAATTTGATATTCCCAGGGAACTGACCATATGAGGAATAAGAGGCAACGTTCACGGGCTGGACCGTGATACCTTGAGAGTGAATCAACTCCGGGAAGCGCAAAACGGGAAGGTAAAAGCTCCTGAACAAGAGGACGTTTTTATTCAGGAAATAGAGGAACTCGCAAAACGTGCAGGCGAGATCGTCAAGGACTATTACGCGAAAAGGGGCCCCCAGGAGTTTAAATCCGAGCGCCAGGTGGTTACCGATGCCGACAGGGAATCGGAAAAGCTGCTCAAGGAAGGGCTTTTAAGGTTGCATTCCTGCAATTTTTGCGGGGAAGAAAGCGGGGGGGACGTTATAGGCCAAGGCGATCAGTGGATAGTGGACCCATTGGATGGAACAGAAAACGTAGCCGGGTATCCTCCGCTCCTTGCCATTTCAATCGGCCTTCTGCGAGATGGCAAGCCTGTCCTCGGCGTTGTTTATGATCCAATTCACCATGTTTTATACAGCGCGCGACAAGGCGGGCAAGCAAATGTAAATGGAGAGGTGACGCAAGTAAGCAAGCAAACCGATCCCGCAAGGGCAATCGTAGCAGTCGATTTTTCCTCAAAAATGGAAACGCGTCCTCAAACGCTCGGGCAATTATCGAAAGTATTGGAACACGCGCGTGCAGTAAGAGTATTGGGAACTCCTGCCCTATCGCTTGCTGCAGTGGCAGCCGGGAGGCTCGATCTTTTTTTCCGCCCATCAACAAAACTGACTGACCTGGTAGCAGGTGTCTGCATCGTAAGAGCCTCAGGTGGAAGAGCAGTAGATTTTGACGGCACGGATTGGACCATCCATTCAAAAGGCATTATTGCGGGTTCTGCCGGAATGATCGGTGTCTATGCACATTGTTTCAGGAT
>DASSHJ010000156.1:0-4810 GCA_035692965.1 Nitrosospira sp.
AAACGCGCGACAGCCGCGGTTAATTCGGTCACGATAAGTGGCTTTGCGATATGCGTTTGATAGCCAGCGAGAGTCGCGGCCTCCCTGTCAGCCGGACTGGCAAAGGCGGTTAGGGCCAGCGCCGGGAGCTCCTCGCTCGTACAGCCTTGCGCACGGATTCTTTCCATTAATTCATATCCATCCATGTCCGGCATGCCAATATCGCTGACAAGTACATGCGGACGGAACGAATCAAGAATCTGCAACGCGGCAGCGCCGGATTCGACTGCGGCCACTTTGGCGCCATAAGCCTGGAGAACGTCGGTCACAAGATGCCTTGCGTCAGCTACGTCTTCGACAACCAGAATACGGCGGCCGGTCAATATGTCGGCGTACTGCTTTTCTGGTTCCTCCAATGGAGAAAATTGCTCGGTTCCCGTAACCTGTCCAAGGTGCAGGGGCAGTGAGACGGTAAACCGGGCACCCATATTTCGTCCCGGGCTTGAAGCGTGAATATTCCCCCCATGCAGTTTGACGAGATGTTTGGCAATCGAAAGGCCAAGCCCAAGCCCTCCGTGGCGGCGGGTAATGGAAGCATCCTCTTGCCCGAATTTGTCGAATACGAATGGCAAGTATTCCTGGTCAATCCCTATTCCATTGTCTGATACCGCTACCTCAACGCAGGAACCGGCCTCGCTCAACGCTACTTCAATGTGGCCACCTTGAGGAGTGAACTTGATGGCGTTTGTAAGAAGATTGATAAATACCTGTTGCAACCGGTGCGAATCTGCATGCACGACAGCGGCAACAGGGTGAAACAGTTCTGAAAGCGTTATTTTCTTTTGCTCTGCCACAGACCTTACTGACTCGATCGTGGCTTCCACCAGTTGTCGTACCGATATCAATTGCAGTTCCAGGTGCAGTTTTCCTGTCACGACCAGGGAGCTATCGAGAAGATCTTCAATCAGCTTTGCCTGCAGCTTGGCGTTTCTTTCAATGACGCTTAATGACGACAACAGGTCCGGTTCGTTCCGGCAACGAATCTTTAGCAATTGAGTTCGCCCGATTACGGCACTAAGGGGAGTGCGAAGTTCATGGGACAAGACAGCCAGAAAATCATCTTTCATTTGGCTCGTCCTCTCCGCTTCATGGCGTCTTGCACGTTCAGCTTCCAGCATCCGGTTGCGAGAGGATATGTCGCGCAAGACAAGAGAAGTACCGACCAGACTGCCGGTATTATCGTGAACGCGGGACATTAAAATCTCCAGGTCCAGGCCACCGTCCGGAAGCGGGCATTTTGTCTCGACTGTCAGCGTCTCGACTCCCGCATGAATTTTCTCCAGAGACGAATCCAGTGCCTGTGACCAGAACGGCAGTTCGGCCACGTGCGTTCCATAAACCGAGCTGGCCCTTTGCTGGAATAGCCGTTCAGCCCCCGTATTCCAATAGAGAACCGTGTTACGGTTATCCAGCGAGAGAATCGGGTCTTGGGATTGCTCCAGGAGGCTTGCCAGATAATGCTCGGATATCGCCATGCGGCGGTACTGGATACTATCAACCGGTTTGGGGGCCGCTAGCGTAACATTCGCGCGGTCAAGCGTCGTGCGAAGGCGCATGCGCTGCTGGCTGGCATAAACTGCCTTTTGTATCTTCTGTGCCAACCTGGGATCACCAATCTCGATAAGCGACCAGTTGGATCCAATCATGAGCGCGTGACGCAGCTCTCGCTGCAGTTTTTCCAACTGCGGAGCGTCCGCGACAAAAAGCATTTGCCCTAAAGGCCAGACAGAACGAATGCGGCGGGCAACAACCAATGCATTGGGGATCGCTGGCCCGATCAGCACGGCTGCCGGTTCTATCCTGGCGGCTGTTGATTCCTTTATATAATCGACTGCCTTAGTTACATCAACCGACGACACGTTGAGCCCGGCCGATTGAATATGCCCTTCGATGACGTCAGAATAGTTGCTATCCTGATGAGCATCAGATTCAATGACTAAGACGAGCTGAGGGTTCAGAGGGGGTACCTTTAAAGCAAGGGGAGGCCCAGCAGGGCTCTGCCAGTCCAATTGTTCAGCATTTCCGTGGTGGGGGCCATGACATGGCCGGCGCGGGCGTCGCGCAGCATCTGGCTGACCGCGCTGTTTTCCCTGTAGGCCATTCCTCCACAAATTGTCATCGCGTCGTTCGTCACATCGACTGCCGTCTTGGCTGCATCTGCTTTGCATGCCAATATGAAGGGTAGCGCCTCAGGGTCTCCCCGGTCGCCTCGTTGTGCCGCTTCATATAAGAGACCTCTTGTCTTCTCGACTGATGTCCACATCTTTGCATATAGCGTCTGCAGTGAACCCATATTGCGCAAGGCTTCCCCGGTATGCGTGTGCTGCCGCGAACGCAAGTGTTCCCCTGCTGCATCTACGGCCGACTGTGCGATGCCGAGATAAGTGCCGGCCATCGCCATGAGAAAATACGGTGCAATGATCTCGAATACGTACCAGATCTGATCGCCCTCTTCCCCCAGGAGATTCCTTTGTCTAACTTTAGCATCTTTAAGGCGAAGTCCTCGCGATGAATTCCCTCGCATTCCAAACCCCTGCCAGGATTGCAGCCACTCCATGCCAGGCGTGTCACGGTCAACAATGAGGCAACTGAAATCTCCCTCTGCGGTAGGTTGCGTACATACCGTCGAAATTACATATGAATCCGCATGTCCGCCATTCGTTACAAACTGTTTGGTGCCATTAACAAGAAAATAATCTCCGTCGGGCGTTAATGTTGTCTCCGATAAGTAAAAATTAGCTCCTGTACCGCTTTCCGAAAGCGCAAGAGATGTGACGTGCTTCCCTTGGGCGATCTGGCGAAGATAATGCTCTGCCTGGTAGCTCGTTGCTTTAGCTGCAATAACCGCAGTACCAACACAATGCATGCCAAAGCAAAGCGCAGAAGATGGGCAGGCTCCTCCAATGGTTTCAGTTAACAGGCTCAATGCGAGCAAGCCCTCCCCGTGCCCGCCGAGTGATTCAGGAACCTGAAGCCCGAGAAGATTCGCATCCGCCAGAGCGCTCATGGAATGGGCCGGCCATACGCATTCCTCGTCTACCTTCGCCGCAAGTGGAGCAATAACGCTTTCGACTACTTGCTCCGTGGTTTCTTTTAGCTCGGCGAGCTTTAAAGAAATTCGTTCCATGGTTCCTTGTACTTAAAAATAATTTGTAATGACAGCTGGACGGCAGTCTTCATCCCGCAGATGTTCGCACTGTTTTCGCCGCTGATACTAGGGGATGGGGTATGGAACAAGGCAGAGGCATAATGGAAGGAAAGTGCCACAGAATCCCGCGAAACCGTTACGCGTTGCCAAGGTTACTTCGGCAATGCGTCTTGCAGCGGTTTTCCCGGACTTCTGCCCCATCTGGTATCCTTATTCTCCTGATCGTCATTGATCCTCTTCGATCATCCTTTTCGAATCGTCACTTGGGGAGCCGGAGGCGAGATTTTCGATGATGCTGAGCAGCTCAGAATATTCGAAAGGCTTGGATAAATGTGCCTGGTAGCCTGAACGAAGGGCTTTTTTTCGGTCTTCCGGGTGAGCAAATGCGGTGAGCGCAATTGCTGGCGTCTCCCCCCCTTCTTGCGGCGATAGATTCCTCACGTCCTGCATGAACTGGTATCCATCTTTTTCCGGCATCCCGATGTCAGCGATGATGATATCGGGTCGCGTAACTCCCAATAGATTGAAGCCTTCGATCGCGCTGGTGGCAACAATTGTGTTGGCCCCGTACAAAGCCAGCATGGATTCGAGCAAATCCAGCGCGTCGGGCTCATTATCAATCAAGAGCACCTTTAGCCCGGATATTCGCGAACTATCCACAAAGTCGTCCATACTCATTCCCTGGAAATAGATAGGCTTACGATAAAGGGTATGCTTGCCCTTCTTTTGCTTGAATCGCCGCGGTGAAGCTCTATAAGCGTGCCGCGCGCACGTCGACCCCGTCAAATTGCCGGTAGTCGAAGAGTGGTCCAAGAACGGAAAAAGGCAAACCCGCAGAGAGCAGGTCGCATATGATCTGATTAGGCCGACAGATCGGCCTCAGTCCCGAATCCCAAGGACGTGCAGGGCGAGCGCCTTTAGCTCTGTGATAGCTCGGCGATTCTACAGCGCCTCGACTATATGGGCAAGGCGCAGGAGTTGTAAATTTGAGGGAGTCTTCCAAAGATGCTCATCCCTTCCGTCTTTCCCTTTGAAGCAACAGCGGTACGACGTGTTTCTTTGTTGATGGTCAAGCGGGCTGATGACAAGAGTTTGTAGCGTGTTTTCGGAAGTAGCGCTTCCCTGTTAATTGTTCCGTTCAGGGTAGTACGTGAAAGAGAAACGCGCCGTGGCGCATTTTCAGCGCCAGCCTGACGTTCTCTTCGAACGCTCCCCAGCTACTGATATGCGCAGGCGAGCCTGTGTGCCTGACGGGTAGTTTCGGGCAGCCGGTATCTGGTTGTGCAGGCGAGTACAACCTGAACCGCCGTCGCCAAGCTGACGCGGTGGCCAGTGGACACATAAATCGGTTTCACTCCGGTTTGCGTGCGTACGACCGCTCCAATCACTTCTTCACCCTCCTTCAGCGCAACCCAGCTCCCTCGTTCCCTCGGCGGTTCAACTTGGCGTCCAATAAGACGCGTTTTGCCTACCCCTACGGTGGGGCGGTCGACCAACACTCCCAGGTGGCTGGCAATGCCGAAGCGCCGAGGGTGGGCAATCCCATGGCCATCGTAAAGGATGAGATCGGGCTGCGTCTCCAGTTGCGCCAGCGCGTCCAGCACGGCAGGCAGCTCGCGGAAG
>DASSHJ010000157.1:0-5094 GCA_035692965.1 Nitrosospira sp.
GAAGGCATGCCGGCCTTGGCCCTCACTGATCTTTCAAATCTCTTCGGCCTGGTCAAGTTTTACCAGACGGCGCGTAGCGCGGGGATAAAACCCGTTGTCGGCTGCGACGCCTGGATCAGCAACGAAGCCGATCGCGATAAACCGTCGCGAATTCTCCTGCTTTGCCAGTCCTACTCCGGCTATCTGCTGTTGTGCCGGCTTATCTCGCGCGCCTATCGGGAAAACCAGTACAGGGGGCGGGCCGAGATAAAAAAATCCTGGTTTGGCGAGGATGGAACGGCCGGACTGCTCGCACTATCAGGTGCTAGCGTCGGCGATGTCGGCATGATGCTGACGCAGAACGATATGGCACAGGCGGAAGCTCTGGCAAAAGAATGGGCAGGCCTGTTCCCCGGCCGTTTCTACATTGAATTGCAGCGGGCGGGGCATCCCAATGCTGAGAGCCTCGTGCAGCGTTCACTGGCGCTGGCTTCCACCCTGCGCTTGCCGGTGGTCGCGACACATCCCGTACAGTTCCTGAACCCGGAAGACTACCGGGCTCATGAGGCACGGGTTTGCATTGCGGAAGGCTATGTGCTCGGCGACCGCCGGCGGCCCCGGCACTGCACGGAAGAGCAGTATTTCAAAAGCCAGGCTGAAATGACGCAACTGTTCGCGGATATTCCCGCGGCCCTGGCAAACACTGTGTCGCTGGCGAAGCGATGCAATCTCACGCTGGAACTTGGTATCAACCGCCTCCCCGCGTTCCCGACGCCCAACAACGAAAGTCTTGAGGATTATTTGCGCAGTCAGGCTGCGGCTGGCTTGGAAACGCGCATGAAGGCGCTTTTCCCCGATGCGGCGCAGCGCGAGGCGCAAATGCAGAAGTATGGCGCCAGGCTGGAATTCGAGGCAGACGTTATCATACAGATGGGGTTCGCCGGTTATTTTCTGATTGTCGCGGATTTCATCAATTGGGCAAAGAACAACGGCGTGCCTGTGGGACCAGGCCGTGGCTCTGGAGCAGGCTCGCTGGTCGCTTATTCGCTGGGCATCACAGACTTGGACCCCCTGCGCTACGACCTGCTGTTCGAGCGCTTTCTCAATCCGGAACGCGTGTCGATGCCCGACTTCGATATCGATTTCTGCCAGGACGGGCGTGAGCACGTCATCGAATACGTGAAGCAGAAGTATGGGGCTGAAAGCGTTTCCCAGATTGCCACCTTCGGTACCATGGCCGCCAAGGCAGTAGTGCGCGACGTGGGACGTGTGCTCGATCTACCCTATAGCTTCGTCGATCAACTCGCCAAGCTGGTGCCGTTCGAGATCGGCATGACCCTCAAAAAAGCCCGCCAGGACGAGCCCCAACTCAATGAGCGTGCCCAAGCCGAAGAAGAGGTGCGCAATCTGCTGGAACTGGCGGAGCGCCTGGAAGGAATAACGCGCAACGTGGGCATGCACGCGGGCGGCGTGCTGATTGCCCCTGGCAAGATAACAGATTTCTGCCCAATCTATTCCCCCGGCGGGGACTCGGTTGTCAGCCAGCTCGACAAGGACGACGTCGAGAAAGTCGGCTTGGTGAAGTTCGACTTTCTGGGGCTGCGCACCCTCACCATACTCGACTGGACGGTACGGTATATCCGGCAGCGGAAACAGACTACGGAGCCGGCAAATGACCCATCACAGCCGTCCAGAACATTCTCTCTCGAGACCCTGCCGCTCGAGGATCAGGGCGCGTATGCCCTCCTGCGCGAGGGCAACGCTGTCGGGATATTCCAGTTTGAATCGCGCGGCATGAAGGACCTCCTGCAAAAGGCCAGGCCGGATTGTTTCGAGGACATCATAGCGCTGGTGGCCTTGTATCGTCCTGGGCCGATGTCGCTCATTCCTGAGTTTGTCGAACGCAAGCATGGCAAGCGCGTGGAGTATCTCGATCCACGGCTGCGGCCCATCCTTGAACCCACCTACGGGGTGATGGTTTACCAGGAGCAGGTGATGCAAATTGCCCAGGTGATAGGCGGGTACAGCCTGGGCAAAGCGGATCTGCTGCGTCGTGCCATGGGCAAGAAAAAGCCCGAAGAAATGGCCCTGCATCGCGATATCTTTATTTCGGGTGCGATGAGCAATGGCTTGACGGAAAAAGACGCGGCAGAGCTGTTCGACCTGATGGAAAAGTTTGCGGGTTATGGTTTCAACAAATCGCATGCGGCTGCCTACGCCCTCATCGCTTTCCAGACTGCCTACCTGAAGGCGCATTATCCAGCTGAGTTCATGGCGGCCACCCTCTCTGCCGACATGGACGACACCGACAAGGTGCACGGCCTGTTTGAGGACAGTCTTGCCAACAAGCTTGTCATGCTTCCCCCCGATATCAACTTGTCCGACTACCGCTTTGTGCCGGTTGACAGTAAAACGATACGATATGGCCTCGGGGCGATCAAAGGCACGGGTGAGTCAGCGATCCAGGCGATTATCGAGGCGCGGAAGAACGGACCCTTCACCGATCTGTTCGATCTATGCCACCGTGTGGACAAACGTATTGTCAACCGCCGCGTGGTGGAATCGCTGATACGTTCAGGCGCCTTTGATGCTATCGATACGCATCGGGCCCGCCTTCTGGCCACCGTAGGTATCGCGCTTGAATCAGCGGAGCAGGCGGGTCGCGCAGCCAACCAGGTAAGTTTGTTCGGCGAGTCAGATACGTCGATAAAGCAGACAAGCCGGATTAATGTCTCGGAATGGTCTGAAAAGGAAAAACTGGCAAACGAAAAGGCTGCGCTGGGCTTCTACTTGAGCGGGCATCCGTTCAATGCCTATGCGGGGGATGTCAGGCAGTTTGCGCGCACCAGCCTGAACAAGTTGAGTCCACAACGTGAAACGCAGCTCCTGGCCGGCATTGTCTATGCAATCCGGATTCAAATGACGCGGCGCGGCAGGATGAGCGTGGTGGTATTGGACGATGGCAGCGCGCGTGTTGAACTGGTTGTGTACAGCGAATTGTTCGAATCCGTCCGGGCGTGGCTAAAGGAAGACCAGTTGGTGGTAGCCGAAGCCAAGGTTTTCAACAGGGGGGGCGACGGCGAATATGGGGGAGAACTGCGTATTTCGGCCGACCAGTTGTATAGCTTCGAGGAAGCGCGCTCACGCTTCGCCAAGCGAATGGAAATTCATTGCAACGGACTGGCGAATTCAGCGAGATTAACGGAGCTGCTCACCCCCTACCGAGGCGGGGCCAATGGTATCCGCTCGAATGGTATCCCGTCGAACGGCATCCAATCCAGGGAGAGCAGGAACGGGGCGAGCAATTCAACCTGTGCGGTGCGCGTCGTTTATCGAAACGGGAGCGCGTCATGCGAGCTTGATCTGAGCGACGAATGGCGCGTCAGTCTTCGCGAGAGCCTGCTGCAATCGCTCAAGGCAAACTTCAGCGAGGAAAATGTTCGAGTCATCTACTGATGCTGCTCTTGTCCCTGATGCTGCCCTTGTCCCGCAAAAGGGGTGGCTCTGCCTGCGTGAACGTGATATGACGCGCTTTTTCCACTGTTTTCTTGACCATGAAGAAACGGCATCCTACTATGTTCGTTTTATTTTTATTGGAGGTTGCCGGCTCACCGGTTAATTAAAAGGGAAATGGAACCCAACACAACAAGCATTGCCTCCGGCCTGGAAAGGGTCAAAGCTCGTATCGAGGCGATTGCAAAAAAAACGGGCCGGTCACCTGAATCGATCACGCTTCTTGCTGCAAGCAAAACCAATCCCGCAGAGTGCCTGCGGGAAGCATTCGTAGCCGGGCAGAGGATATTTGGTGAAAACTACCTGCAGGAAGCGCTGACGAAAATGCCGCAGCTTACCGACCTGCCCATTGAATGGCACTTTATCGGCCCCATACAAAGCAACAAGACAAGGCGAATCGCAGAAAACTTCGCCTGGGTGCATAGCATCGACCGTAAAAAAATCGCCGATCGCTTGTCGAAAGACCGGCCTGAATCCTTACCCCCGCTTCAGGTTTGCGTACAGGTCAACGTGAGCGGTGAGGATAGCAAAAGCGGTGTCGCCCCTGAGGAGGCGACTGACCTGGCTGCGCATATTGCGGGACTGCCACGCCTGAAGCTACGCGGAGTAATGGCCATCCCGGAGCTGACCAAAGCCACGGCTTTACAGCGTAACCAGTTTCGCATGCTCAAAGACGTTTATGACCGGTTGAAGCAGGCCGGCCACGATGTCGACACGGTTTCGATGGGCATGTCCGAGGACCTCGATGTTGCCATTGAAGAGGGGGCAACGCTGGTGCGGGTAGGCACTGCCATTTTCGGACCGCGACGCTACGCCATTCCAGAAGAGCTGGCCGCCGAGGCAGCCAAGGCAAAGGCCTCCGAAAAGGCCTAGGCAGGCTGCCCAGTAATCGAAAGATACTTCTCGTAAAGCTGTTCCCGGGTTTCAGCAACATCCGGGTTAAGGATGATGCAATCCACCGGGCAGACCTCCACGCACTGGGATGTTTCGTGGTGCCCCACGCACTCCGTGCAAAGCGCTGGGTCTATCACGAAGATTTCCTCGCCCTGCGAAATAGCCGAATTCGGACATTCGGATTCGCACACGTCACAATTGATACACTCGTCTGTAATCATTAAAGCCATAGAAACCTCAAGCGTTATTCCTTGATCTGGTACGGAGCCGCTCGGCGACCAGGGGACTTACAAATTTTTCGACACTGCCTCCCAGCAGTGAAATTTCACGAACAATCGATGCGGAAATGAACATGTATTGCTCGGAGGGGGTCATGAAGACCGTTTCGACTCCGGGATACATGCTCCGGTTCATCCCCGCCATCTGAAACTCGTACTCGAAATCGGACACTGCGCGCAAGCCGCGCAAAATGACTCTTGCATTCTGCCGCTGCGCAAATTCCATCAGAAGACCGGAGAAAGCGGTCACTTGGATATTGGGGCAATCGGCCAACACTTCCCGCGCCATTTCCACCCGCTCCTCATGGGTGAAGAAGGGTTTCTTGCTGCTGCTGACCGCTACCCCCAGGACGACTTGGTCAAACAGGCGGGCCGCACGCCGAACAAGGTCTTCGTGGCCGCGAGTGATGGGGTCGAAGGTGCCAGGATA
>DASSHJ010000158.1:0-3803 GCA_035692965.1 Nitrosospira sp.
ATCCGGCAATAATCAGCATGGGATTTCCCAGCGAGAAACCGATTCCTGCCGCCGCCCAGCCCGAATATGAGTTCAGCATCGAAATGACCACCGGCATATCGGCCCCGCCGATGGGAATGATGATGAGAAAACCGAGCACGAAAGCGATCAGGGTCATTGCGGCAAAAGCAGTCCAATTGGTGGTCTCGCTAAAGAAGAACCACAAGCCGAAAGTGACCATGACTATCGCCAGGATCAGGTTGACCATGTGCTGGCCGCCAAAAGTAATCGGCGCGCCGCTCATGCGGCCGGACAACTTCAAGAATGCGATGACGGAGCCGGACCAGGTCATCGCACCGATAAAGGTACCCAGAAACAGCTCCAGCTTGCTTCCCATCGGCAGCACGGCAGGCAATCCGAATGAAACGGGGTTGTTTACTGCTGCAATAGCAATGAACACGGCCGCCAGGCCAACCAGCGAGTGCATGAAGGCGACCAGTTCGGGCATTGCCGTCATCTGCACGCGCCGGGCGACGATCGCGCCGATGACACCCCCGATGGCGATACAAGCGAGTATCAGCGCCCAATTCTTGGTGATCGTAAGGGTCGTGGCAACGGCAATCGCCATGCCGACCATACCGAAAAGATTGCCCCGGCGCGCGCTTACTGGGGAGCTCAGGCCTTTCAGCGCGAGAATAAAAAATACCGACGCTATCAGGTATGCGAATGCAACCGTATTTGCAGACATTACTGGCTTCCCTTCTTATCTTTTTTCCTGAACATTTCCAGCATGCGCTGCGTGACAAGGAATCCACCGAAAACATTTATGGCCGCCAGTGTTACGGCCACAGCCCCGAGCCACACGCCCCAGTCCGCTTCAGCAGGTCCCGCTGCCAGCATTGCACCGACCAGTATGATTCCGGATATTGCATTCGTAACCGACATGAGTGGCGTGTGCAGGGCCGGCGTAACGTTCCACACGACGTGATAACCGACAAAAACCGCCAGAACAAAAACCGTAAGATTGATAATGGTTGGATCGACTTCGCCAATCATTGGCTGCTCCTTCTTATCGTGACTTGTAAACGGGGAACCAGTAAATCGGTACGAAACAAGGGGTCGGCCTTGACTCTACATCTGCCACAAGTTTCAGACTTTTTTTCCTATGACTTCCCCACCTGTGCAGACAAGCGTCCCCGCAATGATTTCGTCTTCACGGTTGATCTTGAACTCGCCGGTCTTCGGATCCAGCATCAGGTTAAGGAAATTCATGAGGTTTCGTGCATAGAGGGCGCTTGAATCGGCCGCAACCAGGCCTGGAAGATTTGCAATACCGACAAGGTGCACGCCGTGCTTGACCACTATCTTGTCCAGTTCGGACAGGGGGCAGTTTCCTCCAGCCTCCACCGCCATATCGACGATGACGGAACCTGGTTTCATCTCGCGGACTGTCTCCTCCTTGATCAAAACCGGGGCGGGGCGGCCGGGTATGAGCGCTGTCGTGATGATGACGTCGGCCGCGGCTGCCCGCTGATGCACCAGTTCGCCCTGGCGGCGCTTGTAGTCCTCTGACATTTCACGGGCATACCCTCCGGCTGTCTCAGCCTGCGCCTTCTCTTCCTCGCTCAGCGGAACCTCCACGAATTTGGCGCCAAGGCTTTCCACCTGCTCCTTGGCCGCGGGGCGCACGTCGAAGGCCTCGATCACTGCACCCAGCCGCTTTGCCGTCGCAATTGCCTGCAGGCCCGCTACCCCGGCTCCGAGAATCAGCACCCGCGCCGCCTTTACCGTCCCCGCCGCGGTCATGAGCATAGGGAAGAATTTCTGATAGACATTGGCGGCCATCAGTACGGCCTTATAGCCCGCGATGTTGGCTTGGGACGACAGGACGTCCATGCTTTGGGCACGGGAAATGCGCGGTAGCCGTTCCATCGCAAAGGCCGTTAAACCATGGCGCGCGAGCATTTCGATACCTTCCGGGTTCTGAGGCGCAAGCAAGCCCACGAGCACGGCATCCTTTCGCATCAATTCCAGCTCGCCAGGATCGGGGCCGCGAACCTTCAGCACTATCTGCGACTGGTCATATAATTCCGCTGCATTTGCCGCCACGGTCGCCCCTGCCGCCTGGAATGCTTCATCGGGAATACTAGCCGCGGCGCCTGCGCCCGACTGTACAAGAACTGTGTTAAGTCCTTTCGCGGTAAATTTTTTTACCGTCTCAGGCGTTGCCGCAACACGCGTTTCTCCCCCGCGAATTTCCGCAGGAATGCCTATCTGCATTGATAATCTCCCTTTTTATCCTTCCGCCGCTTATTCTTCATGTTCATGTGTGCATAGCGTGACGCCAGCCGATTGGCAAAAAGCTGGGATTATAAATGAATGCCGAATTCCCGGCTGTCCGGATTGACGAAGCTCATCCCCAGCGGTAGCGGCAGGACGATTGCGGTGGAACGCGGGATGATCACTAGCAGGCGATCATGTCCGGGTTCCTTCAGCCGCCCCGCCTCCTCAACACCTAGACTCTCAGCATCCAGACCCTCAGCGCCTAGACTTTTATGCCGCTGGATTCCTTCAAGCAATGGCTGATCCAACGCATGGTCAATTTTTCCTGAACGCTATTCTGGCGCAATCGCGATGCCAATCCGCCGAAATCGACCTGGTCGAGAGGCTGGTCCTGGTTGAAACAAGAGAACACGTAAGTGATTTCTCCCGTTGCCGGATCCTTGTGAGGCTGGAGACATTGGGCGCATATCTCCTTCATCATGCATTGCATGGGCGAATTGATCGAACCGATTGCAAAGTGATCCGTCTTTAAATAAGGCTGGAGCTTGTTGTGGCGAGCCGCGCCCACTGCCGCCATCATGCGGTCCGAGCCGATGGCAACAATGCGATCGGCCTCAGAGAGCCGGACTTTCTGTGGTCCGAGCGCGCCACTGCCATACGCAACCATGGCATCGACGATATTGCCGGCAAAACTCAGGTCGCCGGCCCGGGAAGGCTGGAAACCAGGCGCTTCATCGCAGCACCATACCACCACGTCGGCGGCCGCCTCGATCTCGGCGACCTTGTAGCGGTCGATGAGCTTTTTGTATCCGGCAAAATACAAGACTTTCGATCCAGCCGCACGTGCTGCCGCACCAATGGAAAACAATACGGCATTCCCCAGCCCGCCACCCACCAGAACAACGGTTTCGTTCGACGGAATCTCCGTGGGGGTGCCGGTCGGGCCCATCAGTACGACTGGATCGCCCGGCTTGAGCTTCGCGCATAAATCTGCTGACCCACCCATTTCCAGGGCAATCAGCGAGACGAGTCCGCGTGGCACATCTACTGAAGCGCCTGTCAGCGCGATGCCCTCCATGGCCAGCTTGGTATCGCCCGCAGTAGTGGCGAGCGATGCGAAGTTCTGGAAGCGGTAGAACTGTCCGGGATGGAAGCGTTCCACGGCCATGGGCGAATGTACGACAACTTCAATAATGTTGGGTGTAAGACGCTCGACCTTGTGAACAGTGGCACGGAGCCGTCCGTTGATCTCAGCAAAAAACAGCCAGCCCGGCTTTGTGGAAGCCGGTTCCATACGCTGCAAAACGCCGTTCACGACCGGGTAGCCTTGCTTGGCGCTGGACATCGCCTTGACGACATTACCCGAATAAGATGGATGCAAGTCGCCGAAGAAGCTGATGAAACGCCCATCTTCGTTACGGCTCATCAACACGCTGGCTGTCCCGGGCTTCGGGTTGCCGCGCGGTGGACTGACGGGATCGCCATTTTCGTCACAGGCGGAGAAATACTTTCCATGCAGCTTAAAATTCTTGTCATCCTCG
>DASSHJ010000159.1:0-4038 GCA_035692965.1 Nitrosospira sp.
GATGGCGTGGCAGCCGACATAACCCTTTCTGCTGGAACCTATGCCTCAGCAGATGCGCTGGCAGCAGAGGTGCAAACCAAGATGAACGGCGCGCCCAACCTTGCTGCGGTAAATGTGTCCGTCCGCGTTTCATCTTCCGGAGGCACGCTCACTATCGGCTCAGCAAGTTACGGATCCTCCTCCAGTGTCAACATCATTGGGGGCAATGGCGTCGCCAGCCTGATCGGTGCAAGTCCCGTCGCAGCCCTTGGAGTGGATGTCGCGGGCACTATCAACGGCGTAGCTGCCATCGGGTCAGGACAAGTCCTGGCTGCTACCCCGGGAGGAGCGGCAGAAGGTTTGCGCGTAGCGATCAAGGGCGGCACCCCGGGCGCACGTGGCAATGTGAATTTTTCACGGGGTTACGCGGACCAGCTCAGCAAGTTTGCCGCCGATTTACTGGCCAGCGATGGGGTCATCTCAAGCCGGATGGACGGCATGAATGCCAGCATCAAGGACATCGATCGCCGGCAGGAGAATCTTACTCAACGCCTCGGTGAGATCGAAGCGCGCTACCGGACCCAGTTCACGGCCCTGGATACGATGCTGAGTGGGCTGAATCAGACGAGCCAGTTTCTGCAGCAACAGTTGGCAACCTTGCCGAAGAATAATTCCTAGCGTAAGCAATTATCAAACCCGGATCCATCCAGGAGAAAATCGATGTATTCAAAATCAGGCAACGCAGTCAATGCTTACGCCAATGTTGGCCTTGAAACAGGCGTCCTTGCCGCCAGCCCTCACAAACTCATCCTGATGCTTTTCCAGGGAGCTCACGTGGCGCTATCTTCGGCTCTGGTCCATATGAAAAACGGCGATGTAAATGCCAAGGGAGCAGCCATTTCGAAGGCTATTGCAATCATAACGTCCGGTCTGCAGGCCAGCCTGGATGTGGAAACGGGAGGGGAACTGGCGCAACAGTTGAACGGGCTGTACGATTACATGGGGCGCCGGTTGTTGCAGGCCAACCTGCATAACGATCCGGGCCACATCGAAGAAGTTTCCCGCTTGCTGGGGGAATTGAGCGGGGCTTGGGAATCGATCGGTTTATCCGGTTTGCCGCAGGGCATGAGGGCCCACACCGGGGATCGTGTAGCGATTTCGACAGGGCAAGCCGCACCGGTCAGTAGTTCACCCGAGGCATTCGTATGATGACGGGCATCGAGATCATTTCGGCTTTCCAGTCTATTTCCAGTTTTACGGGTGATATGGCCGAAGCTGCGCGAGCAGGAGAGTGGGATCGGTTATCGGATCTGGAAGGACGATGCGCGCTTGTAGTGGCGCAACTCAAAGCCGCGCAGCCGTTTTTGCCGCTTACCGGCGAGATGCAGCGGCAGAAAGTTGCGCTGATAAACAAAATCCTTGCAGACGACGCAGCGATACGGCGCTACACAGAGCCCTGGATGGAGCGCCTCCATGCTCTGCTCAGCAGTACTTCGAAATCCCGTAGAGTTCATATCGAATACTGCCAGGACCCGATTCGGTAAGCTTCATGGATTACAAGCTCGTCCGGTCACCCCAAAGTTGCTGAAATGGAGGCGGTCAATCCTCTTGCTCCGATAGCTGCAGTTCGCCCTGCGGCAACCGAAAGTGACAATCGGAACCTGAACGCAGGCTCGCGGTTTTTGGCGCAGCTTGCGCCTGGACAGCGCGCGCGGGCAACAGTGCGTGAGATTCTCTCCAATTCCGATTTTATTGTTACCCTCGAGTCGGAAGGTGGAAAGGCATTGAAGGATCAACTCATGCACATAACCCTGCCTCCTGGAGTGCGACCCGATGATCGTTTAAGTCTGGTTTTGATCAGCCGCGAACCTCGTCCGCAATTTGCACTGTTGGCGGATCTGCGCACTCACGGGGACGTTTTCTGGCCAAGCGAGACCGGTGGTTTTATTGATCGCCTTCTTCGCAGTCCCTCTCTCGCAAACCGGTTTATTCATTCGTCGATTGCTCCCCTGCTTGGCGGGCCGCCTGATGATCCCGCCGAGCTCTCCTTGCGTCTTGGCCAAACTTTGGAAAGAAGCGGGCTTTTCTATGAATCACACATGGTGCAATGGATAGCAGGTAAACGAGCTCTTGCGGACTTACTGCTGGAGCCGCAGGCACGCTTTCCACGCCGTGGCTCGCTCGCGGTTCCTGGAGGCGACCAAAATGCGAAGGTAGGGGGTACTTCGGTGCGCGCCGCGCCTTCCACCCAAGATAGTGGACGTCCGAATTCTGATTTCGTCAATGATGCTTCTGTTCGTCCAGATCAGGCTCCCCGCGAGGCGCTTGCACTGATGCGGCAGCAGCTGGAGGTCCTGGAAACACGCCAAGTGGCTTGGCAAGGCGAAGCTTGGCCGGGACAGCCGGTCGCGCTGGAATTTTTCGAGGAAGACCGGGGTGGGTCCCCCGATACAGATCAACCTGGTCAAGCTCCCGTTACAGGATGGAAGACGTGCTTACGCTTGAATCTGCCAAGCTTGGGCAAAATTACAGCCGATCTGCGACTAAATACGCAAGGACTGGAAGTAAGTCTGGCAGCAACTGATCTTGCGGCCGCTGCAGTGCTGCAATCTGGCACAATCGGACTTGGGCGCAGCCTTGAGTCAGCCGGGATTACTCTGTTGGCCTTGGGAGTGGATGTGGATGAAGAAATCCCATCCGCGTGAAGTCGCGGTGGCCCTGGCTTACCATGCCGGTCAACCCGCGCCACAAGTGGTCGCAAGGGGGCAGGGCCTCATCGCAGAGGCGATTATTCGGGAAGCCAGGAATCACGGCATCTATGTGCACGAATCACCTGAGCTGGTTTCCCTGTTGATGCAGGTTGACCTGGATCAGCACATCCCGCCCCAGCTCTATCGCGCAGTGGCGGAGCTGCTGGCATGGCTCTACAGGATGGAAAACAGAACGGAAAATACGATTGCTCCGCCAGCAGAACCCAGTAACGATCCGGTATAGGAATATTTCTTCTTGTTCCTGCGCGCATTTACTCGTTGGATCGGTGCTCATCCGCTTTGCCCCGCTTTTGAAGAACGCCAAGTGATTTTATCCGGCATCACGCAATCCTGATCCTTGCCGCTGCACAGGAGCAACACTAAACTAAACGCGGTTTGATTTCATGGTCTAGGCGAGCCATACTGAATTCTCAGTTGGACGAAGCGGGTCTCATATGTGCCGAATTATATCGAGTATCTTCGCCTCCACCACGGTGCTCGCCATGCTTACCTGTGGCAGTGCCGTGGCAGCCGATCCCGAATGCTCGCCTTTCCTGACACCTCCAGTTTTTACCGGCACCGTTCCTTCTCCCAAGGAAGTGCTGGGCTTTCCGATTGGCGCACGTGAAGTCACTACGCAAGAGTCGGATAAGTATCTGGATGCTGTCGATGCAAGCAGCGCTCGCGTTGTGACCGGGACTGCCGCAACCTCGGTGGAAGGGCGGGTGTTGCGATATGCGATTATCGGCCGGGAGGGGCACGTAACGGAGCAAGGGCTTGCCGATATCCGCAAAGCGGTACAGCAATTGACTGATCCCGATACCAAGGCTTCGGAGGCCGCGCAACTTGCTGCGGCTACGCCTGCAATCCTTTGGGTGAGCGGCAATGTGCATGGCAACGAGAAGAGCGGTGCTGATGCTGCGCTGCGCGTCACGTATGAACTGTCGGACCGGAACGATTGTGTCGTAAACCGTATTCTCGATAACGCCATCGTCGTGGTATTACCCATCCAGAATCCGGACGGCCGGGAAGCGAACACGCGCCGCAATTTCTACGGCTTCGACATGAACCGGGACTGGTTTGCGCGCACGCAACCGGAAACCGACGGGAAGCTTGAGCTTTTGAGGCAGTATCGTCCGGTGCTTTATATTGATGCCCATGAATTCGGCTACAGCCACTATTTCTTTCCACCTAACGCCGATCCTGTCTATCACGAAGTGCCTGACCGTCCTTTCGACTGGATCAACAATATCTACGGGGCGTCGATCGCCGCGGAAATGGACCGCCAGAAAATTTCCTACTTCCACGG
>DASSHJ010000160.1:0-6155 GCA_035692965.1 Nitrosospira sp.
GAGCCCGGTGACGAGAGAGAAGTGGAACTTGTCGAATACGGCGGCAGGAGGCGCGTGGTCGGGTTCAATGGCCTTGTCAACGGGGGTCTGACTGCGCGCTGGACGGTCAAGGAGGCATTGGAGCGTGCGCGCTCGCTGGAATTCAAGGGTATGGAGAACCTGGATCGTGAAGAGGCGGGCGTTATCGAACGTCAAGCCATCGAAGACCAGGGCAAGCACCCGTCCAAGGAACACGGCGAACACCCATTCAAGGATCATGGCAAGCACGCGGGAGGTCAAGAACAGCAACCGGTCCAGGGCACGCACCAGCACTCCAGCGGGAGCGAAGGCCAGCACTCGGGTGGGAGCCAGGGACATGGAACCCAAAGCAAGAATGAAGGCAAGAAGGGGGGCAAGCCATGACCACTGTTGATCGTGAAAAATATGCTGATTTATATGGACCGACCACGGGTGACCGGTTTCGTCTTGCCGATACAGAGCTGATATGCGAAGTCGAGCGTTCTTTACTGATCCCTGGGGAGGAAGTCATCTACGGGGGCGGGAAGACGGTGCGCGATGGAATGGGCCAGGTACCGGGCCTCAGGAATGACGAAGGGGTGCTCGACCTGGTCATCACCTCGGTGATCGTCATGGATCCCATTCTCGGTATCGTAAAGGCGGATATAGGCGTCAAGAACGGGCGGATCGCTGGCATTGGCAAATCCGGTAATCCCAACATCATGGACGGTGTTGACCGGCGCCTTGTGGTTGGAGCAGGCACCGAGACGATTTCGGGCGAGGGGCTGATCGCGACGCCTGGGGCTATCGATCCGCACGTTCATTTCATTTCCCCTCAACAGGCGGTGCATGCGCTGAGTAACGGCATCACGACTTTGATTGGCGGCGGTACAGGGCCGGCCGACGGCTCCAAAGGAGTGACCGCGACGCCTGGCCCATGGAATATCCACCGCATGCTCGAAGCATGCGAGGATATGCCGGTAAACATTGGCTTGCTTGGCAAAGGAAACAGCAGCCTCCCGGAAACGCTCCGGGAACAGATCGAGGCTGGCGCCAGCGGGCTAAAAGTTCACGAAGACTATGGATCAACGACTGCTGCAATCGATTGTGCGCTTCGCGTCGCGGATGAGTACGATATACAGATTGCCATACACACCGACTCCCTCAATGAATGCGGTTACGTCGGAGATACGATTAGCGCCATCGATGGGCGGGCCATCCACACCTACCATACGGAGGGCGCAGGGGGCGGGCACGCACCCGACATCATGGCGGTCGCCGGACTGCCCAATGTGCTGCCATCCTCGACCAACCCCACCAAGCCGTACACGACCGACACGGTCAACAATCTGTTCTATATGACAATGGTGACGCATCACCTGAATCCGGGAAATCCTGAGGACGTTGCTTTTGCACACAGCCGCATCCGCGCCGAAACAATGGCAGCAGAGGATGTGTTGCAGGATATGGGCGCAATCAGCATGTTTTCCTCCGATGCCCAAGCAATGGGTCGCATCGGAGAAACGGTCACCCGTTGCTTTCAGACTGCCGACAAGATGAAGCGCCAGACGGGTAAATTGAAGGAGGACAGTGCGGATAACGATAATTTCCGCGTGCTTCGTTATCTTGCCAAGCTCACGATCAATCCCGCCATTACGCATGGGATGGCGGAGCACCTGGGGTCCCTTGAAGTCGGCAAGATCGCCGACATCGTGCTCTGGCCCACCAATATGTTTGGAGTGAAGCCCAAGCTCATAGTGAAGGGGGGATTGATCAACTGGTCGATCATGGGTGATCCCAATGCCTCGATTCCTACCCCCGAACCGGTTTTTTACCGCCCCATGTTTGGCGCCAACGGAAGGGCAATCAAGACAACTTGCTTTACGTTCATGTCCGGCGCTTCGATAGAGCTCGGCGTGCCGGAAAAACTGTGCCTGGAGAAGCGGATTCTCCCCGTCCGTAACACGAGGACGCTGCAAAAAAGCCACATGGTGCGCAACGACGCCCTCCCGCATATTGAAATCGATCCGGAAACATACCAGGTCTACGTCGACGGGACACTTGCAACCGTTCCACCCGCGGACCGGCTTTCGCTTGCTCAGTACTATTTCATTGTGTGATGCACGAGGTGGTGGCGCTGGCAGCGGGGATGGAGAACGATTCAACGGAGGGTGTCGATCGTGCGGGGTCGAGCGCGTTTCTGACCAGCCTTCAACTCGCCGATTCTTTTTTTCCAAGCGGGCTTTATACCCTTTCTTACGGCCTGGAGGCATTCGCTCAATCGGGGCTGTTAAGGGCGAATGGGCTTGAGGCGTTGCTGATGGATTACCTGCGGCACGCCGTAGGGCCCTCTGATGGTGCTGCGCTTGCCTGCGCGCATCGTGGGATCGAAACGGGGGATCTCGATGTTGCGGCGGAAGCGGACATCAGGCTAGCCGGGGTGAAGCTGCCGAAAGAGGCGCGCACAAGTTCCCAGCGGCTCGGCCGGCAGTTATTGAAGACAGCCGTCATCGTTTTTGGCGGAGAGTTGATCGCTTCTTACCTGGATCACGTTAATCGTTCCGAGCTGCCGGGCAACCACTCCGTAGCCTTGGGGTTGATTGCGGCGGCACATGGAGTAGAGCGTGAACAGGCGGTCATGGGCGAGTTGTACGCCTTTGCTTCGGGCGCGCTTGCGGCGTCAGTTCGCCTCGCCGTCATAGATCATTTGTTTGCCCAGGCCGTGCTGCATCGGTTGAAGCCTGTCATCTCCGAGGTCGGTCTCCGCCAGTGCGAGAGCCGGGTGCAGGACATTGCCGGTAGCGCTCCATTGATCGACATCATGGCGATGCAGCACGAACGGGCCAGCTTGCGGCTGTTCGTGAGCTAGAACGCGACAATTGCTAGAACAGGGAGAATCGAAATGAATTATCAGCTTCATGAGCACAGGCACTCTCACGGCCATCACACCCACAGTCATGACGGACACGAATTCGGGCTCCCGTCAGGGAAAACCCGGGATGTTCCTTGCATCGGCATAGGCGGCCCCGTCGGTTCGGGAAAAACGGCCCTTATCGAGGCCTTGGTACCCATATTAATGGAGCGGGGTCATCGCCCGGTCGTCATCACCAATGATATCTTCACGCAGGAGGATGCAAATCACGTGCGGCGCACGCTATCCGGCATTCTCGATCCTGCGCGGGTGGTGGGCGTTGAAACGGGTTCCTGCCCTCACGCTGCGGTGCGTGATGATCCGACAATGAACCTTGCTGCTGTCGAGGAAATCATGCAGGCCTTTCCCGATGCTGACATCATTTTGCTGGAAAGTGGCGGCGACAATCTGACTTTAAGCTTCAGCCCGGTGCTTGCGGACTACTTTATCTTCGTGATCGACGTGGGCGAGGGCGACAAAATTCCTCGAAAGCGGGGCCCTGGGGTAACGCATTCTGACCTTCTTGTGATCAACAAGATCGATCTGGCTCCTTACGTGCGCGCGAGCCTGGAAGTCATGAAGCGCGATGCGCGTCTCGTGCGTGAAGAGCGCCCGTTTCTCCTGACGAACTGTCTCACTGGGGAAGGGCTGCAGGCAGTGGCCGACATGATTGAGGGCGCAAAGACACGGTCACCCGCTTGAAAAAAATTCTATTCCAGGAACGAGCCAGCCAGGATTGGTACACCCCTTCCGGTCTACCTGCCGAGGTGCTCGCGTGGGGAACGCCGGTGCGAAACCTTGGCGTTGGCGCTTCCGGAAAAGTCGGATTGCTTGATCTCGATTTTTCTGTATCGGGTGGCGCGACGCGTCTTGTTAACCAGTTTCAGCAGCTGCCGCTTTACGTCTTCCATCCCCTTTATATCGACCCAAAGCGGCGCGACATGGCGTTCATCTACCTGCTTCAGTCGGGAGAGGGGATTGTGCAGGGGGATCGATATCGACTGGATCTGGATTGCGGGCCTGAGACGGCGGTGCATTTCACCACCCAGGCAGTCACCAAGATATACGGGATGCAGGATAATTTCGCTACACAGATCGTCAACCTGAATGCCGGTCCAGGCACATTTGTCGAATACCTTCCCGACCCCACCATGCCGTTTCGAGGCTCACGGTTCTATCAACGGATGATTTTTAACGTTGATCCCAGCGCGACTGTCATCGTTGGCGAGACTTTGCTGCCCGGACGTGTTGCCCGAGGCGAGATACATGAATATTGCTTCTACTATACAGATCTCGAAGCTCGCTCGCCTGATGGCGCCTTGCTTTTTGCAGACCGCTTAAAGCTTGGGGACGGCCTGGGTCACGCGGCGTCACCTGGTTTACTCGGGTCTTTTGCGATATTGGCCGGTTTTTACGTGATTACCCGCCAGTTGCCTCCCTCTACCCTTGCAACGCGACTGCATGATGCGCTCGCTGCAGAGACGGATGTGCTCGCTGGCATCAGCGAACTTCCAAATAAGTGCGGTGTTTTCGCGCGCATTATGGGACATACGTCTGCAATAATAGAGGCCGCCATGAAGAGGGTCTGGGGGGAAGCAAGGCGCGTACTGTTTAACCTGCCAGTACCTGATCTTCGCAAGATGTAGCTTGCGAAGATCGTCGCTTGCAGACGCCGGAGGTGCTACCCAAACGGCAAGACGGCGTTATGAAACCCGAGGCCCGCGATTTTCTCGACGGCGCTCACGAAATCACCGTTTTCCCGCAGCTTCACAATTGAATCAGGATGAGGCCGGCCATGCATCCGGGCGAGCCGGGCTGTTCCGAGGGCTGAAATATCCCACTCGAGTTCTTCCAGCAACGTCTCTGCCGCATCAGGATCGTTGCATACGAGAACCATATCGCATCCCGCTTCAAGCGCCGCGTGCGCCCGCTGAAATGGGCCGCCGGCGATCGATGCCCCTTGCATGCTCAAATCGTCGCTGAAGATGCAGCCCTCAAAGCCCAAGTTCCCGCGCAGGATTTCTTTAAGCCAGACCCCAGAAAAGCCGGCCGGGCGGGAATCCACTTGAGGATAAATGACATGAGCGGGCATGATTGCCGGAAGACCGGAATCGATCAGCTTGCGAAATGGAACGAGGTCGTTCGCCTCGATCTCTCGATAGGGCCGCTCGTCCACAGGTAGGTCAGTATGCGAGTCTGCGCGAATATAGCCGTGCCCTGGAAAATGTTTCCCAACAGCTGCCATTCCCCCCAGCTTCAATCCATTCATGAGTTGTTGGGCCAGTTCGGCGATAACGAGCGGCTTGTCGTGGAAGGCGCGATTTCCGATGACAGTGCTTTGTCCGTAATCCATGTCAAGCACGGGCGTGAAACTGAAATCGACTCCTGCGGCTCTCAGTTCAGCAGCCAGGACATATCCGGCGGCTTTCGCCAGATGCCGGGCGGTTGCAGGATGGTCATTCCAGATAATGCCCAGTTCGCGCATGGGCGGCAGGCGGGTGAAGCCCTCTCGAAAGCGCTGGACGCGTCCGCCCTCATGATCGACGGCGATCAGGAGCGGAGGTGTTCGCAATGCGTGGATTTCTGCAGTGAGTTCTGCGAGTTGCTCGAAGGAGGAATAGTTCCTCGTAAAGAGGATCACCCCGCCGACGAGCGGGTGCTTGAGCTTTTGTCTCTCGGCAGCAGTGAGCTGGGTGCCGCGGATATCCAGCATGATGGGACCAATGGGCATCAGATAGGCGTCAGGTTGGATATAGATATGGATTACTTTTCAAGAACGACAAAAGCGCATACCAGGTTAAGCTCATCACTTATCGATAAATGATGTCCGGTTATGCCTTCATTTTGCGCGAATGCGGTCAGATCAGGGTGAAACGAGAAATAGGGTTTGCCCAGATCGTCGTGGCTGATACCGATATGGCTCAAGCTCACAGGGTGGCGGATACCTGTCCCAAATGCTTTCGACAGGGCTTCCTTGGCAGCAAAACGCTTGGCAAGAAACAGGGCAGGGCGGGGACTGCTCGCGTATTCAGCCCATTCATCTTTGGTAAGCAAGCGCCTGGCGAAGCGGTCCCCATACTTTTCCAGCAAGCGCGCTATGCGCTCGGGTTCGACCAGATCGGTACCGATCCCGTAAATCATTTGCGGGCTTCGAGCATCAGTGCTTTCATTTCTCGAACTGCCTGCGCAAAGCCGACAAATACTGCATGTGCCACGATTGCATGTCCGATATTCAGTTCTGAAATTC
>DASSHJ010000161.1:0-9017 GCA_035692965.1 Nitrosospira sp.
AAGACACGAGCGTCCTGAAATTCCTCGACTCTCTGGAAAACCATAAAACAGTCGTGCTGGATGCCCCCCCCACAGCGGAAAATCTCGCGCTCGCCGCCTTTCATATCCTGCATTCCGCCTACGGGGACATCTACGGCAACCACCTGCGGCTGGAACGAGTACGTTTATTCGAAACCCCCAATTGCTGGGCAGACGCGGTACGGGAGCACTTGCCATCAGCACGGCCATATCCTGTTGTTTCCGGCGTATAGAAAGGACCGGCGCCAAGCCTCAAGACGCCTTGCAGTGCCTTTACTCCCCGTTTACTTTATGACATGCTAACATGCAAAATGAAAATTCAGTCCCCGAGTTTCCAATAAGCGAGCGTTTCTCCATGGTAAACCAACCTGTTCCTGATTTTGAATTGCCCTCGACGGCAAAAAAGAATTTTCAGCTATCAGCTGCAACGGGCAAGACACTTGTCATTTATTTCTACCCAAAGGATGACACGCCCGGCTGCACGACTGAAGGCGGAGATTTCCGGGACTGGTACAAGGAATTCAACCAGTTCGGTTGCGATGTCGTCGGCATTTCCCGGGACAGCGTAAAGTCGCATCAGAATTTCAAGACAAAAATGGATTTTCCATTCGAACTGTTGAGCGATAGCGATGAAACGGTGTGCGAGTTGTTCGGCGTGATGAAGATGAAGAATATGTATGGCAAGCAGGTGCGGGGCATCGAGCGCAGCACGTTTGTTATCGATTCGAATGGGATTTTGCGAAGGGAATGGCGAGGAGTAAAAATACCTGGGCATGTCGAGGAAGTGCTGGAGTTTGTAAAAACCCTGCCCAGCGAAAGACATGAGCTCTAGAAAACCGGTTTCGCCACAATCATCTGCTACCACGGTTACGCGCCTACGGGCTGCCACCAAGCTGTTCGTGCTGGACAGCAATGTTCTCATGCACGACCCGACAAGCCTTTTCCGTTTCCAGGAGCATGATGTCTATATTCCGATGGTCACCCTTGAAGAGCTTGATCACAACAAGAAGGGGATGTCGGAAGTCGCCCGTAACGCCCGGCAGACCAGCCGCTTCCTCGATGAGATTGTCAGCAGCGCAATAGCGGATATTGACGAGGGAATTTCGCTGGAGCCGCACGGTACCAAGAATGCAACGGGAAGACTCTTTCTCCAGACACAAGCGATCAGCAGCGTGTTGCCAATGCGCCTTGCCAGCGGAAGTGCAGATAACCAGATTATCGGCGTCGTAAAATTCCTGCACGAAACCTACCCCAACCGCACCGTCGCGCTGGTCTCCAAAGATATCAACATGCGCATCAAGGCTCGTGCGCTGGGGTTGGCGGCAGAGGATTACTTCAACGACAAGGTTCTCGAGGACACTGACGTCCTGTTTTCCGGCGTGCAGCAACTCCCACCCGATTTTTGGGATCAGCACGGCAAGGATATGGAGTCCTGGCAACAATCGGGATATACCTTTTACCGGATAAAGGGGCCTCTCTGCGCAGACTTCCTGACGAATCAGTTCGTCTACGTGGAAGACGACAAGCCATTTTATGCCCAGGTCAAGGAATGCGGCGGGGGAACCGCGGTTTTACAGACGCTCAAGGATTACACCCACCTTAAGAATAATGTTTGGGGCATCACCGCGCGTAACCGCGAACAGAACTTTGCCCTGAATCTGTTGATGAACCCCGAGATCGACTTTGTCACCCTGCTGGGGCAGGCGGGAACAGGAAAAACGCTGTTGACACTCGCGGCGGGGCTGATGCAGACGCTTGAACAGAAGGTGTATTCTGAAATCATCATGACTCGCGTCACCGTTCCGGTAGGTGAGGACATTGGATTCTTGCCCGGCACGGAAGAAGAGAAGATGACCCCCTGGATGGGGGCGCTCGAAGATAATCTGGATGTGCTCAACAAGACCGAGGTCGACGCAGGTGAATGGGGGCGCGCTGCTACTCGCGATCTTATCCGTTCCCGGATCAAGATAAAGTCACTGAATTTCATGCGCGGACGCACTTTCATCAACAAGCTTCTTGTCATCGATGAGGCGCAGAACCTTACCCCAAAACAGATGAAGACGCTTATCACACGCGCTGGGCCGGCCACGAAGGTCGTGTGCCTGGGCAATATTGCCCAGATCGATACGCCTTACCTGTCGGAAGGCAGTTCAGGGTTAACGTACGTGGTTGATCGCTTCAAAGGATGGAATCATAGCGGACATATTACCTTGCAGCGGGGCGAACGATCCAGGCTTGCCGACTACGCAGCCGAGGTGTTATAAGGGCAGGCACTCGGCGGACGGAGGCGAGACTTCCGGTTCAGCAGCTTCTCAATAATGCCCTGACGGGGCGTAGCTCTCGAAACGGGTGTATTCCCCAAGAAAGGTAAGGTCAATCTTTCCTATCGGACCGTTGCGCTGCTTGCCTATTATGATTTCGGCAATTCCCTTGTCCTGCGTTTCGGGGTTATAGACTTCGTCCCGATAGATAAAAAGGATCAGGTCCGCGTCCTGTTCGATGGCCCCTGACTCCCGCAGGTCGGACATGACAGGCCGCTTGTTCGGGCGCTGTTCGAGGCTGCGGTTCAATTGTGATAACGCAACCACCGGCACGTGCAATTCTTTTGCCAACGCCTTGAGCGAACGCGATATCTCGGAAATCTCGGTGGCCCTGTTTTCTCCCTGGGCCGAGGCGGACATGAGCTGCAAGTAGTCCACCACGATCAATCCCAGTTCGCCATGTTGCCGGTAAAGTCGGCGTGCCCGAGCCCGGAGTTCCAATGCGTTGAGCGCTGCCGTCTCGTCGATAAACACAGGGGCATCGCTGAGCTTTCCGAGTGCGTGCGTAAGCTTGGGCCAGTCCTCATCCTGGAGACGGCCCGTGCGCACCTTGTGCTGATCAAGCCGTCCCACAGACCCGAGCATACGCATGGCCAACTGCGCGCCACCCATTTCCATACTGAAGACTGCCACCGGTTTTTGCAATATCAACGCGACGTGTTCGGCGATATTCAATGAAAAAGCCGTTTTACCCATGGAGGGCCGGCCCGCGATGATAATCAAATCGCCCGGCTGAAACCCGGAGGTTTTCTGATCCAGATCGGGAAACCCTGTGGCGATACCGGTAACATCGCTGGGGCTATCCTGGTTGTAAAGCGTTTCGATGCGCTCGACGACTTGCTTCAGGAGCGGTTGAATATCGACAAATCCCTGCTTTCCGCGGGAGCCCGCCTCGGCAATTTCGAACACCTTGGCTTCAGCTTCATCGAGAAGATCTGCTGCTGAGCGTCCCGCAGGACTGTATGCGGAGTCGGAAATTTCGGAACCGACCTGCGCCAAATTGCGCATGATGGACCGCTCGCGCACGATCTCCGCATAACGGCGGATATTGGCTGCCGAAGGCGTGTTCTGGGCCATGATGCCAATGTAAGGCAAACCTCCCGCATTCTCCAGTTCGGCTGACAGTTCAAGTGATTCCGCTACGGTTATGACATCCGCTGGCTTGCTGTGCTCAACCAGCTTGCAGATATGGCGGTAAATAAGGCGGTGGTCCTGCCGGTAGAAATCATCCTCCGTGAGAATATCCGCCACCTTATCCCACGCATGATTGTCCAGCATCAGCCCGCCCAGCACTGACTGTTCCGCCTCCACAGAGTGCGGCGGGGTCTTGTACGGTTCAAGCAACGGATCGGTGGGAGCTACAGTGCGAAATTGAACCATGAGATGCGACCGGGAGGAATCGGGAAGATTCTACCATTGTTGGTGGCCGGAAAAACAAAAAGGGACTGTTGAGTCCAACAGTCCCTCTCTTTCTTGTTCGACCCACTCAGGAAGTGGGTTCGCCCAGAACCGACACGATGATATTAGCCACGACGTCGCTGTGCAATCCAATCGTGATTGGATGGTCACCCACCTGTTTCAGAGGCCCTTGCGGCATCCGGATCATCGCTCGCTCTATGGTTATCCCCTGTGCCTGCAACGCCTCCTCGATGTCGGCATTGGTTACCGAACCAAACAGCTTGCCGTCTATCCCTGCTTTACGGGTCACTTGAACCATCAACCCGTTCAGTTTTTCCGCCTGGCTCTGTGCCGCAGCCACAACATCCGCCTGGTTTTTTTCAAGTTCCGCACGCTTGGCCTCGAATTCTGCTATGGCTGCCTGGGTCGCCCGCTTGGCCTTACCCTTGGGAATCAGGAAATTCCGCGCATAACCGTTTCTAACCTTGACGACATCGCCCAACTGACCGAGGTTTGCCACTTTTTCCATCAATATGATTTGCATGTCAACATCTCTCAGTGCAGGTCAGTGTAAGGAAGCAAAGCGAGAAACCGCGCGCGTTCGATGGCGGTGCCGAGCTGACGCTGATACCGGGATTTTGTTCCAGTTATCCGGGCCGGGATGATTTTGCCGTTTTCGTTTATGAAATCTTTCAGCAGATCAACATCCTTGTAGTCCACTTTCTTGATGCCTTCGGCAGTGAAACGGCAGAATTTGCGCCGCTTGAAGAGCGGGCGTCCCAGTTTCTTGTCCTTCTCCTTGTCCTTGGTGTCTTTTCGTCTTGAAATAAAGCGAGCCATAATTTTCTACCTCTTGAATAAATACGGTTAGATAAAGTCGATTCCGTTCACGTGCAAGATGAGTTGAGGATTCATGCGGCTTTTCTTGGCGAGAAAACCAGTCAATTTGAGTAACATGCCTGTCTCCACCCGCGAAACTGCCTCAGCCATTTGCCCCAATGCCACTGCGGAAATTTCGCATTCGACCTGGCGGGACCGTCCCGCCTCGATCTGACGGGAGGCATGGGTAATCTTGAACTCGGCTACCGGGACCCCGGCCGGGGTGTAGCGAAGAGCGCTCGTTTCGACAATTTGTCCACAAATCGCAACATCGTTGCAGCCCAATTACTTCCCTGGGCCTATGGCAAGCGTTGTCTCTCGCGTGTCTTCTACCGCAGGGCCTGCCGGCTTGCTTTTCTCTTCACGCATCATGGGAGAAGGCGCGGTCATTGGCTCGTCCATTTTGATGGTGAGATGCCGTAATATCGCGTCGTTGAACTTGAAGGAATGCTCCAGCTCATCCAATGTTTCCTGATCACACTCAATATTCATCAATACATAGTGCGCTTTGTGGACTTTTTGTATCAGATAGGCAAGCTGGCGGCGCCCCCAGTCCTCGAGTCGATGAACCCGACCATTCCTCGCGGTAACAATGCCGCGGTAACGCTCGATCATCGCGGGAACTTGCTCGCTCTGATCCGGGTGAACAATAAAGACGATTTCGTAATTTCGCATGCAATTTTCCTTATGGGTAAAGCCTCCCGCGGTGCAAGCGCGGTGAGGCAAGGGTTGAATTGGAGTTCGTCAGGATACCAGGGCGGGCTCCAAGGAGGAATGCAAGCGTAAATTTTCTTGCGCCATGCCGCCTTCAATTTGCCCTAATTTACCCCATGAGCCTTTACGACGAGTTATCCAGATTGAGGAGGTCGGTACTATACTGAAAGGGAAAGGAAATATCAATTGTATCAACTGGTCCCGCAAATATTCGCGACACGCACACTCATTCTCACCTTGCCGCTTCCGCCTGTGTAGCAGTACTTGCTGGCCCTTTCGCCCAATCGAGATTTTTTTGTCATTCCTTCTGTCATTCCGAATGTTTGCTTAATACAGCACGCTGTCGGCAGGTCTCGAAGAGACATACTCCGGCGCTCACCGAGACGTTAAGACTCTCCACGCTTCCCTGCATCGGAATGGAAACAATCTGGTCGCATGTCTCGCGCGTCAGCCGCCGCATGCCCTTTCCCTCCGCCCCCAGAACCCATGCGATGGAACCTTCAAACCTAGCGGAATAGACGCTGTTGCCCGCTTCGGCAGCAGCCCCGATTATCGTGATTGCACGCGCTTTGAGCTCCCTAAGGGTGCGTGCGAGATTTGTTACGGGTATATACGGCACTGTATCCGCTGCACCACTCGCAACCTTATATACCGCTGCGGTAAGTCCGACAGCGCGATCCTTGGGCGCGATCACTGCATGAACGCCAAATGCGTCCGCGACGCGCAGGCAGGCCCCGAGATTGTGCGGATCCGTAATGCCATCCAGCGCCAGGAGCAGCGCCGGTTCGGTCAGCGTATCCAGCACGTCTTCGATCACGACGTGGCTTCGTGTAGGATCAATGGAGGCGGCCACCCCTTGATGGCGAGCCTCGCCTGCAATGCCTGCAAGCCTTGTCTCGTCGCAATAAATCAGACGTACTCCTTGAGCTTCGGCGAGGTTACACAAATCGCGTGCGCGCTGATCATTGCGCCCGCTGTCGAGAAAAACCTGCTTGATACTCTCGGGGTTTTGACGTAGCCGGCTTACGATTGCGTGAAATCCGAAAATGAAACGGGTGCTGGACATCTCGGGAACCAAGCCTACACGGCTAGCACAAAATCGATCTTGGTGGTTTCAAGGTCGACACGCACCAGTTTTACTCGGACAGGATCCCCCAAACGGTAGCGGAGACCGGTGCGTTCGCCGAGGAGCATATGTTTTCCGGCATCGAAATGAAAATAATCGCTAGGCAGTTCGGAAATATGGATGAGCCCGTCGACGTAAATTCCATTCAGGGTGACGAACAATCCGAAAGCAACGACACCGCTGATGACTCCGTCAAAGCATTCACCGATCTTGTCCTGCATGTAATAACATTTGAGCCATGCCTCAACATCTCGCGTCGCATCATCGGCGCGGCGCTCGGTCTGGGAACAATGCATTCCCAACGCATGCCAGTCTCCTGGAGAATATATCTTCTCATTCAACACGGCCTTGATGGCACGGTGAACCAATAGATCCGGATAGCGCCTGATAGGTGAAGTGAAATGCGTGTAGGATTCGTACGCCAGTCCGAAATGGCCAACGTTATCGGGGCTGTAGACCGCCTGGCTCAACGAACGCAGCATCACAGTCTGTAACAGCTGCGCGTCCGGCCTGTCCTTGATCTTGCTCAGCGTCCTGGCGTAATCCTTGGCGCTTGGCTGGCTTCCTCCTCCAAGCTGCACGCCGAACTCCTTTAGAAAATCACGCAGCGCCGCCACCTTCTCAGCAGTGGGTTTTTCATGAATTCGGTATAGCGTGGGCTGCTTGTGTTTCTGCAAAAAATCTGAGGCGCACACATTGGCCGCCAGCATGCATTCCTCGATAATACGATGGGCATCATTCCGCTTTATTGGAACAATGCGCTCGATTTTCCCTTGGTCGTTGAACACCATCTGCGTTTCAACAGTTTCAAAATCGATCGCTCCCCGCTTCTTTCTCGCTTTCAGCAAAACCTTGAATAACTTATAAAGAAGCTGAATATGGGGGAGAATATTCTTATATTGCCTGGCATCTTCGCCTCGAGGATTTTCCAGCATGGCGGCCACCTTGGTATAGGTAAGCCGTGCCTGGGAATGCATAACCCCCGGAAAAAAGCGATAATCCTGAAAATCGCCCGCACCATCGATTTTCATTTCGCAAACCATGCACAAACGGTCGACCTGTGGGTTAAGCGAACACAATCCGTTTGATAGCACTTCTGGCAGCATCGGGATGACGCGCCGGGGAAAATATACGGAATTGCCGCGATTGAACGCCTCCCTGTCGAGCGCGTCCCCTGGACCCACATAGTGGCTGACATCGGCAATAGCAACAAATAACCGGTATCCCTCCTCATCACGCTCGCAATATACAGCGTCGTCGAAGTCCCTTGCCGTTTCTCCGTCTATCGTTACGAGCGGTAGATGGCAAAGGTCCTCTCGCTTCTTCAACTCTCGCTTTTGTACTTCAGCGGGAAATTTCGCCGAAAGCTTTTCAACTTCCAGGGGGAACTGATGAGGCAGGTCGTGTTTGCGAAGAGCAATCTCGATTTCCATTCCCGGGGAGCCATAATCTCCAAGAACCTCGGTAATGCGGCCGATAGGCTGAGCATGCTTGCTTGGCTGCTGGATGATTTCCACCATTACAACCTGTCCCGCCGCTGCTCCCATCGACTCTTCCCTTGGGATGAGAATATCCTGGCTGATGCGCCTGTTCTCCGCCTCCACGAACAGGATTCCATGATCCGAGTGAAGTCTTCCCACGAGCTGGGTTACAGCGCGCTCGAGCACCTCCACGATCACGCCTTCCCTGCGCCCGCGGCGGTCCACCCCTGTTTCGCGTACGATGACGCGGTCGCCATGCAGTACTTTGTGCATTTCCTTGGCGCTTAGAAACACGTCGCCGCTTCCGTCGTCAGGAATCAGAAATCCGAAGCCGTCGGCATGCCCCTGAACCCTCCCCTTGATGAGGTCCAGCTTCTCCACGACGCAAATATCACCCTTGCGGTTACGTATGATCTGACCTTCGCGTAGCATCGCGGAAAGCCGTCGATCAAAAATGGCCGCTTCATCGTCGGTAATTTGCAACAGCTCCCGCAGCGCTTGCTCATTTAAGGGGATTCCCCGCTCGCGCAGAATTTCAAGGATGAATTCGCGGCTGGGAAGGGCATGAGAATATCGCTCCTTTTCCCGCTCGAGATAAGGATCCAGTTGACGGAGTTTTTGTTTCTTCTTGATTGGCAAAGCAGGTTTCCTATAGAATTGCGGCTCCGTCCAAACGCGGGACGGCACGCCCTCACTGCCCAGATGGCGGAATTGGTAGACGCACTAGGTTCAGGTCCTAGCGGTGGCAACACTGTGGAGGTTCGAGTCCTCTTCTGGGCACCACCCTACACGATTCATCCGCATTGCTCGCATGCGACATGAAACGTTCAATAACTGTGACCGTTGAATTATAGCAGTACCAGCATAACCGTCCGTTGTATTGGACGTCCGGCTGCTCAACTCCATGATACCTTCCGCTCCAAACGCGTAACGGCACAGCCATGAGCGCGACGTTTGCGTTCAGTTGTCCTGATTCCCCGGGCGTCACGTTTCTTGCCCGCGAAACCTTTTCCGCAAATTGAAGACCACAACGTTCGTATCATAACCATTTGAAGACTACAACGTTCGTATCATAACCAT
>DASSHJ010000162.1:0-2775 GCA_035692965.1 Nitrosospira sp.
CAATCAGGGTCACGGAAGGGCGGGTCGGATCGAGCATCAGCTGCGAAGAGCGTAAAAAGTCAGCGCGGATGACACCGGGCGTGTGGGCGAGCGACGTCATCTCATCCGGCGTAAGGCCCCGCGCATCGCCGCTTGCTGCTGTCCGTACGTAGAGGTCCGCGGGGAGAATATGCTTCAACCAATCATCCACCGATACGCGGAAACTCGCGACCATGAGACCCATCGCAACGATGAGGGTAAAACTCGCGAGCACGCCGCCCAGGGCGATGGCAGCCTGGTTTGGCGAATTCGCCAGCCGTGCAAGCGCCACGGTCGCAAGCGCTGGCGCGGTTGCGGAGCAGCGTCGCGCAATCAGCGAAAATACCCAGGTAAATATCATCGCGGAAAGGCGTGGCATGAGCGCAATACCCCCGACCAGCAGTTGTGCTACCGCGAGATAACCGAAGACCGGCAAGCCCGATACGGGCGGAAGTTGCGTAAAGAGAATCCCCGAGGCAAGGCACAGGATTCCGGGCCAGGGAGTTCCCAGTCTGGCCATCGCGGCTTCTTCACTCCCGGATTTGAGTGCGGGGGCAGCTTGCGTGCTTGCCGCTTCCCACGCAGGAACCGCACTCCCCAGCAAGGTGATGCCAAGCCCGAGAGTGAAGAAGGCCAGGGCTGCCCACGGGTCGAAATGCACGCTCGGCTTCACGCCCGGGAAAAATCCGCCCCCCAGGTCTCCTCCGAAATAATTCAGCGCCGCTGACGCCGTCGCATAGCCGAGGGCAAGTCCTGCGAGCGACCCAATAACGCCGAGAACCATTCCTTCGAACAGAACCTGCGCAAGTAGCTGATTACGTGTCAACCCCAGCACGCGTAGCAGTGCGAATTGATGGCGGCGCCGGACGACCGATAACGCCTGGGTCGAAAAGACAAGGAATGTTCCGGTAAACAGCGCTACCATTCCAAGCATGTTGAGATTAACCCGATAGGCACGAGACATGTTCGCCACTCGAGCCTCCTGATCGGCAGTTTCCGTAATTACGTATTGCCCGCGTGTTTCCAGTTGTTGCTCCAGCTTTGCCTTGAACGCTTCCCTGTTAACTCCCGGCATCAGTTTCAGTTCGATGCGTGACAATTGTCCAAGCCGGTTAAAGCGCCACTGGGCGGAGGCAATGTCCATCACTCCCAGTCGCTGTCCCGCCCGGGCTCGCCTCAAGCCGCCTGCCACGCGCAGGGTGACGGTCTGGGTTCCAACCCGCAGCGGTAATACGTCGCCCTGCTTGACTCCCAACCATTCCATTGCTGCGGGAGAAAGGAAAATGGCGTCGTCCGCCAGCACGTCGAACAGCTTGTCTTCTCCAGGGATTCCGATCAGGTCGGGGGCCATGGCCGAGGCGTGGAAAATATCCAGCCCGAGAATTTTCAGCGTTGCGGGGCGGCGCTCGTCTGATTTTCCAGGGACGGCGACATCGAGTTCCAGGACAGGGTTGATTAGTTCCACGTCGGGGTGCTGAGCAAGAAGGGGATATAACGCTTCGTCAAAAGTTGATCGCGGACTGCGAACCTGCAGGTCCGACTGGCCCGATATGCTTCGTCCGGCGGCAGAAAACTCATTGAACGCAGCGGAATTTATAAGGTGTATTGCAAAGCCGAGGGCAACGCCCAGCGAAATCGCAATGATCGCCACTGCGGCCTGCACCCGGTGTGCTTTCCATTCTCCCGAGAGGAGCCAGCGAGCCAACGTCGTCTTGTGCATCCTCTTCTCACCCATCCGCTTCTTTAGGGTTTTCGTACCATTGCGCCTGGATACCAGATACCTCTGGATGTAATCCATCTTTTCGTAGCACGAGCACGCGGTCGGCAGTGGCGGCAGCCGTATGGGAATGCGTCACCATGATGCCGGAAGCAGCATTCGCCTTTATTTCCGAACGCATGAGCCTGAGTATGTCCTGGGCGGTATCGGGATCGAGATTGCCGGTGGGTTCATCGGCGAGAACCAGTTTTGGCCGGTGCACCAGTGCCCGTGCGATGGCGACCCGTTGCAGTTCTCCGCCCGATAGCTGGCGGGGAAAATGGTCTTCCCTGCCACCAAGGCCGACCTCATCCAACATCTGCAGTGTGCGTTCCATAAGCTGGTCAGAGGAAATGTTATTCAGCAGCAGCGGCAGGGCGATATTCTGGCTTAGCGAAAGATGCGGCAGGAGGTGAAACGCCTGGAAGACAAATCCTAAATCCCTGCGGCGCACGCGCGTGGCCGCGTCGTCGCTCAAAGACGAGATGGCCGTTCCCCCGATCAATATCTCTCCTGCATCCGGAGCGTCCAGACCCGCAATGAGGTTTAGCAGTGTGGATTTGCCGACCCCTGATTCACCCATGATCGCTACGTACTCGCCTCGCGAAAGGGTATAGGATAAATCCGAAAGCACACTCCTGCCGTTGGGGTAGGCCTTACTGATATGGCGCAGTTCGAGCATGAAGTTCTACCAGATGAGGAGCGTCGTTATGCCCATGCCGCCGTTCTGACAGGGTATGGTGGTCCAGGGTTGATGAGCAAATTTGGGCAAATTATGGCTATTGTACCTGCTGCCTGTTCCTGAGGTACCTTACTCTGATACTGGTAGGGCCTTTAGAGTGATGATCAAGAGCTTCCGGACAGCTCCTGAGCTTTACGTCTCCTTGCTGCCATAAATGTTCTAATCTGATAGAAAGGGATTCATGTAGGACGTTCGAGAGCATAAGCTCGACTTTTCGATAAGACCGGGACTATATGGAATTCAAAAGGAAGAAATCCAT
>DASSHJ010000163.1:0-4208 GCA_035692965.1 Nitrosospira sp.
CTTTGAAATCATGCTGCCCGCTTCCGAGGCAGGCCAGTTCTGGAACGCCTTGCTTGCAGCGGGTGTCGCCCCCGCGGGCCTCGGCGCGCGCGATACGTTACGGTTGGAAGCAGGCATGAATCTCTACGGGCAGGATATGGATGAAACCACCAACCCACTTGAATCCGGACTCGGCTGGACGATTGATCTGAAAACAGATCGTGAATTTGTCGGTCGGCAGGCACTCCTTGAGAAACCGGTCACGAAACAACTGATCGGACTTGTGTTGCTTGACCGGGGCGTATTGCGCAGCCATCAGAAGGTGACCAACCAGGACGAAGGTGAAGGAGAGATTACCAGTGGAGGCTTTTCTCCGACGCTGAACCAGTCCATCGCCCTGGCGCGGATGCCCGCCTCTGTTTCGGCAGGGGATGAGGTGCAGGTGATCGTCAGGGACAAAAAACTGAAAGCAAAGGCGGTGAAATATCCGTTCGTGAGAAATGGCAAAATACTGGTCTGATTCTTTTTTAACCACAAGATGCCGTTATTTAATTATTCTGGAGTAAAAACATGAGTATTCCTGACGAGTTGAGGTACGCAAAATCCCATGAATGGGCGAAACTGGAAAGCGATGGGTCGGTAACAATAGGTATCACGCAGCATGCGCAGGAATTGCTGGGCGATATGGTATTCGTGGAAACGCCGGAGATAGGACGCAAACTTGCCCAGGGGGAAGAATGCGCGGTGGTTGAGTCAGTGAAAGCCGCCGCCGACGTATATTCTCCCATCGCTGGAGAAGTGCTTGCAGTGAATCCCGATCTTGAGTTGACGCCCGAGAAAATCAATCAGGACGCGTATGCGGCATGGCTGTTCAAGTTAAAGCCGGTCGACGCGGCCGACCTGAGCCAGCTCATGCGTGCAGCAGAATATCAGAAGATGCTGGAAAGCGAGGACCACTAGCGCCTGCTCAGCGAACCGGCATCCGGAAGCGCGTTCACTTTCACGTCTACGCGCTCCTTTTCTCCCGCTAATTTTTCTACCCCGATTATTATTTTTTGATGAGCAGAAACTACGGAACAAGACATGCCGTTCATTCCCCATACTGAAGAAGATGTGAGCGCGATGCTTGCAAGCATCGGCGCAAATTCGATCGATGATCTGTTCGATGAAATCCCCCCTGCTCTGAAAAGTGACGAACTGGAGGGAGTGCCCGCGGGATTGAATGAAATGGAAATCACGCGGTTGATGATGGAAAGGGCAGAAGCCGATGGCCGCTATCTCAACTTCATTGGTGCGGGCGCGTATGAGCATCACATTCCTGCCGCCGTGTGGCAGATTGCAACGCGTGGAGAATACTATTCCTCCTACACGCCCTATCAGGCGGAGGCGAGCCAGGGAACGCTTCAGCTTCTGTATGAATTCCAGACGATGATGGCTTCGCTGACCGGAATGGATGTATCCAACGCCAGCATGTACGATGGGGCCTCCGCGCTTGCGGAAGCGGCTCTGATGGCGGTGCGCTCGCACAAGTCGTCGCGCCGCATTCTCATGCCCCGAACGATTCATCCGGTTTATCGCAGCGTCGTGCAGGCAATCGTGCGCAGCCAGGGAATTGAAGTGGTCGACGTTCCCTATTGCCGGGATTCAGGTCGCACCCAGGTGGAAGCACTGGATGCAATCGGCGATGGCGAATTCGCTGCCCTAGTCATTCCCCAGCCCAATTTCTTTGGCGTTCTCGAGGATGTTGATATTCTCACCGATTGGGCTCATCGCAAACACTCGCTGGCGATTGGCGTTGTCAATCCCATGGCGCTCGCGATCCTTACTCCCCCTGGCAATTGGGGAGAAAAAGGCGCAGATGTGGCCGTTGGAGAGGGCCAACCATTAGGCATACCTCTTTCCAGCGGCGGACCTTATTTTGGCTTTATGGCTTGCAAGCAGGCACTGGTGCGCCAGATGCCCGGACGGATTATCGGTCGCACGACGGATTCCGAGGGCAAACCTGGCTTTGTGCTGACGCTGCAGGCTCGTGAACAGCATATCAGGCGCTCCAAGGCGACCTCCAACATTTGCACGAACCAGGGGTTGATGGTCACGGCGGCGACAATTTACATGGCGCTAATGGGACCGGAGGGATTGCGGCGCACTGCTGCCCAATCCCACGCCAACACGCTTGCCTTGCTCGAAAAGCTGGAGAGCCTGAAGGGGGTGGAACGGATTTTCAACGGGCCCGTTTTCGACGAGCTTGCTATTTCACTGCCCGCCCCTGTGCAGAACGTGTTGGGCGAGCTTCGTGCGGCTGGGATTCTCGGTGGGCTGAACCTCGAACAGTATTATCCGGAGCTCGGCAGTTCGATGCTGGTATGCGCGACCGAAACAAAAAGCCCGGCGGATTTAACGACCTATGCCGATAAATTGTCGCAAATACTTGATCGTTTCTAATATTTCCCGCGTTTTTCATTGATGGTCATATTCACCCACACTTAAGGAGGACGAATGGTTACTCTCGCAGGCAATCCCATTAAGGTAGAAGGAACCTTTCCCAAGGTTGGCGACCGTGCGCCGGATTTTTCGCTTGTCAACAAGGATCTGAAGGACGTGACTCTTGCGGATTTCGCCGGGAAGAAAAAAGTGCTGAATATTGTCCCCAGCCTGGACACTCCGGTTTGTGCGGTCTCTACCCGCAAGTTCAACGAGAAAGCCAGCAACATGGAAAATACCGTGGTGCTGATCATCGCAGCTGATCTACCGTTCGCAATGAGCCGGTTTTGCGATACTGAAGGGCTGGACAAAGTGGTGATTCTCTCAACCATGAGAGGAGCCGAGTTCATGAAGAACTATGGGGTTGCGATCACCGATAGTCCGCTCGCGGGAATCACCGCCCGCGCTGTGCTGGTACTGGATGAAAATGACAAGGTGATCCATGCTCAACTGGTGCCGGAAATCAAGGACGAACCTGACTACGATGCCGTGATGGCTGCTCTCGAGCCTGCCTCCGCCCCCGCCTGATCGCGAAGGCCACAGCCTGTTAAAACGCTCACTCAGGCTGTGGCACCCCAAACACTGATAACCGCCAAATTGAATTGACATATGTTGATATTTGAACACTCGCGTCCCGGCCGGCTTAACCGTTCTCAACTACCTGAAACTGAGGAAATAAAAGATATTCCCGCTAACCTGGTGCGGAAGGCGCCACCGCTTCTTCCGGAAGTATCCGAAATGGACGCCGTACGTCACTACACCAGGCTGTCGCAGTTGAATTTTTCGATCGACACGCAATTTTATCCCCTTGGCTCGTGCACGATGAAATACAACCCTCGGGCGTGCAATTCTCTCGCGATGCTGCCTCAATACCTGTCACGGCACCCGCGCGCGCCTGAAAGCACGGGACAGGGGTTTCTTGCATGCATGTATGAATTGCAAGAGATATTGAAGGCAGTCACGGGGATGGCAGGTGTCAGCCTGACCCCCATGGCCGGCGCCCAGGGCGAACTGGCTGGCATATCGATGATCCGCGCCTACCACGAAGCGCGGGGAGATACTGCCCGAACCGAGATCATCGTTCCCGACGCGGCCCATGGGACAAACCCGGCCACCGCGGTGATGTGCGGTTATAAGGTCGTCGAAATACCGACAGACAAGGAAGGCGACGTCGACATGGAGGCCTTGAAGGCGGCAGTGGGGCCACAAACGGCTGGATTGATGCTAACCAATCCATCGACACTTGGCGTATTCGAAAAAAATATCGCCGAGATGAGCAAGCTGGTGCACCAGGCCGGCGGGCTTTTATATTATGACGGGGCCAACCTGAACGCCATACTGGGCAAGGTAAAGCCTGGAGATATGGGCTTCGACGTGATTCACATCAATCTGCATAAGACTTTCTCCACTCCTCATGGTGGTGGAGGTCCGGGTTCAGCACCGGTCGGAGTCGCGGAGCGCTTATTGCCATTTATGCCGGTACCAGTGGTGGCCTTTGAAAATGGCCAATATCGCTGGTTGACCGAAACAGACCTCCCGAAATCGATAGGCAGGCTTTCTGCGCATATGGGTAACGCCGGCGTGTTGCTTCGCGCGTATGTGTACGTACGCCTGCTGGGCTCGGAAGGCATGCACCGCGTAGCCGAATTCGCCGCTCTCAACGCTAATTACCTGATGGCGGAACTGAGCAAAGCAGGCTTTGAAATCGCGTATCCGACACGCCGCGCAAGCCATGAGTTTATTGTTAC
>DASSHJ010000164.1:0-6812 GCA_035692965.1 Nitrosospira sp.
GAGATCCCAACAAGTTAATGGTCGGGGAATGGGTTGTGGCGATCGGCTCGCCTTTCGGCTTTGAGAACAGCGTAACCGCGGGGATTGTTAGCGCGAAGGGACGCTCGCTCGCGCAGGAGAACTTTGTTCCATTCATCCAGACCGACGTGGCGATCAACCCTGGCAATTCCGGCGGTCCATTATTTAACCTGAAAGGGGAAGTGGTAGGAATCAATTCACAAATCTACAGCCGCACGGGCGGCTTCATGGGACTGTCGTTCGCCATTCCCATCGATGTTGCCATGGATATCGTGAATCAGTTGATTGCCACCGGAAAGGTCAGTCGGGGACGGATCGGCGTGATGATTCAGGAAGTGACCAAGGAACTGGCGGAATCTTTCGGCCTGTCCAAACCGGCCGGTGCGCTGGTTGCTTCAGTGCAAAAGGGAGGACCCGCCGAAAAAGCCGGTATCGAACCGCGGGATGTCATCCTGAAATTCGATGGAAAACCTGTCAATGCTTCAGGCGACCTGCCACGTATCGTAGCTGCGACGAAACCCGGAAGCAAGGTTCAGGTGCAAGTCTGGAGAAACGGCGCAACCAAGGACATCACAGTCACCGTCGATGAACTGCCGCCGGACGAGAAGCCTGGTTCCCGTGGGGGCAAGCGCGGCAAGGCGACGCCTGATACCTCCAATCGGATCGGGCTCATGTTGAGCGAGCTCAGCCCTGACCAGAAAAAACAGCTTGAGGTGGAAAACGGGCTGCTGGTGGAAGACATGGTGCCCGGCGTTGGCAGCCGTGCCGGCCTTCGCCCTGGTGATGTGATTCTCAGCATCAACAACCAGGATGTAAGCAGCGTCGACCAGTTCAACCAGTTGCTCAACAAGATACCGAAGGGCCGCAATATCGCGCTTCTTATCAGGCGCGGCGACGCCACCACGTTTATCACCATGAAAGTGAATGGCGACAACAAGTAATCCGTCGCCCCCCCTTTCCAGCGCAAACCCTCCCGAGTTGGTCGTGTACAGCCGGGAGGGATGCCATCTCTGCGAGGATATGATCTCCGCGCTGCAGCAATGGCAAGAGCGGGAACGCTTCAGTTTTGAAATAGTCGACGTGGACAGCGACCAAAACTTGAGGCTGCGCTACGGAGAGCGCGTCCCCGTGCTGATTGCCGGAGAGACGGAGGTATGCCATTATCATCTCGATCCTCTCGAATTTGGCAAGCTCTTCTCTTCCCCGTCATGACGAGCTGGGATTACGGCAGCCGTGCCGTCGCGCATGTCGCGGAGTAATGCTCAAGTTCCTGATGCTTGTTTCGCCAAAATTCGCTAAAATTCCTGCTTCCTGAAGAGGACGCCGGTCTCGGGCGCACCGGTTCTCCGCGCCGCCGGTAATCGGGAGGGCACCGCAAGTGCCCTTTTTGTTATGGCGACAACAGTATCGGCCGCCCGATGGCAGTAAATCCGATTACCTACCCCAATCGCAAATCCCTGATGCTGCACATTCGCAACTTCTCCATCATTGCCCACATTGATCATGGCAAGTCGACGCTTGCGGACCGGATAATCCAGATGTGCGGCGGGCTGTCCGACCGGGAGATGGAAGCCCAGGTCCTGGATTCGATGGATCTGGAGCGCGAGCGTGGCATTACAATCAAGGCCCAGACAGCAGCGCTCGAATACAGATCGCGCGATGGCAATCAATACCTGTTAAACCTGATCGACACACCCGGACACGTGGATTTTTCGTATGAAGTATCCCGTTCCCTGGCAGCCTGCGAAGGCGCCCTCCTGGTCGTGGATGCTTCCCAGGGGGTGGAGGCGCAGACTGTCGCGAATTGCTATACCGCGACCGAGCAGGGCGTGGAAGTCGTGCCGGTGCTGAACAAGATCGATCTGCCCGCTGCCGATCCAGCGCGCGTGATCAAGGAAATCGAAGATATCATCGGCATTGACGCTCAAGATGCGCTTTATGCCAGCGCGAAGACTGGCCAGGGCGTGGACGAAATCCTGGAAGCCGTCATTTCGCGCATTCCACCGCCCAAGGGTAACCCCGCAGCGCCGCTCAAGGCCTTGATCATCGACTCATGGTTCGATAACTATGTAGGCGTCGTGATGCTGGTACGGGTTTTCGACGGGGTGCTCAAACCCAAGGACAAGATCCTGCTGATGGCCAGCAAGGCTGTGTACCTGTGTGAACAAGTCGGCGTTTTTACGCCAAAATCAAGAAATAGGGAATCGCTGAGCGCCGGCGAGGTAGGATTCATTATCTCCGGGATCAAGGAGCTGAAATCCGCCAAGGTCGGCGACACGATAACATTAGCCGACCGTCCCGCCGAGCAACCTCTGCTGGGCTTCAAGGAAATAAAGCCCCAGGTGTTTGCCGGGCTTTACCCTGTTGAATCCAACCAGTATGACGCGTTGCGGGATGCGCTGGAAAAGCTGAAGCTCAATGATTCTTCCCTGCACTACGAACCCGAGACTTCGCAAGCCCTTGGTTTCGGCTTCCGCTGCGGGTTCCTGGGGCTGTTGCATCTCGATATCGTCCAGGAGCGGCTGGAACGCGAATATGGAATGGATCTCATCACGACCGCGCCCACGGTGATCTATCAGATCGTCCTGCGCGACGGCTCGGTCATCGAAATTGAAAATCCCTCGCGGATGCCTGATCCATCCAAAATCCAGGAAATCCGCGAACCCATCATTACTGCCACCATTCTTGTTCCACATGAGTACGTGGGATCAGTCATCACGCTTTGCATCAGCAAGCGCGGGGCCCAGAAAAACATGCAGTACATGGGCAGGCAGGTGATGCTCACGTATGAAATGCCCCTCAACGAAGTTGTAATGGACTTTTTTGATCGATTGAAATCCGTGAGCCGCGGCTATGCTTCGCTGGATTACGAATTCAAGGAATTCCGTGCTTCTGATCTGGTCAAGCTCGATATACTCATCAATGGCGAAAAAGTCGACGCGCTGTCACTTATCGTGCATCGCGCCAGCAGCCAGTACCGCGGGCGGGAGCTTGCAGAAAGGATGCGCGAGCTGATTCCCCGGCAGATGTTCGATATTGCTGTTCAGGCCGCAATCGGCTCGCACATTATCGCAAGGGAAAGCATCAAGGCGCTGCGCAAGAACGTGCTTGCCAAGTGCTATGGCGGCGATATCACGCGAAAACGCAAGCTGCTCGAAAAACAGAAAGCGGGGAAAAAGCGCATGAAGCAGGTTGGCAATGTCGAGATTCCGCAGGAAGCGTTTCTCGCCATTCTGAAAGTGGGCGAAAAATAGATGTTATCTGAACCGATGACGGAAGTGCACAGGGCGCGGGACCACTCGCCCGCTCTATTGAAAGCCGGGCCGAGAGGTAGGGCATGAATTTTCCGCTCATCATGTTCATCCTGCTGCTGGTGACCGGAGGCATCGTGCTGCTGGACCGGTTTGTCCTGCAACCTCGGCGCGGTGCTGGAACCGAGGGACCCTGGTGGGTGGAGTATCCGAGAAGTTTTTTCCCGGTCATTCTCATCGTTTTTTGCCTGCGCTCATTCCTGGTGGAGCCGTTCAAGATTCCTTCAGGATCGATGATCCCGACCTTGCTTGTCGGGGATTTCATCCTCGTGAACAAATACACCTATGGAATCCGGCTACCGGTCATCAACATGAAGATACTGGATATGAAGGAGCCGCAGCGCGGAGAAGTCATGGTATTCCGTTATCCCGAGAACCCGTCCATGGACTATATCAAGCGCGTCATCGGCATCCCGGGTGATTCCGTGAGCTACCGTGACAAGCAGTTGTTCATCAACAACAGCCCGGTAAAAATGGAGCCGGACGGGGAATACACCTATGTGGAATCCGGGTTGGCCTATGTTTATACCAAGCGCTTCAATGAATCCTTTGGTGGGCCCGACCACAAGATTTTGATCAATCCGGAGCTTCCCGATCTTATGCTCGCGGGCGTGCGCCGCTTCCCCCTCCAGGAAAACTGCACGTACGATGACACGGGGTTTACCTGCAAAGTCCCCGCGGGAAACTATTTCACAATGGGAGACAACCGCGACAGCAGCAGCGATAGCCGCTATTGGGGTTTTGTGCCGGAAAAGAACATCGTGGGCAAGGCATTCCTGATCTGGTGGAACTTCAGCGACCTCAAGCGAGTCGGGACGTCAATCGAATAATTGAAATAAGAACCGCAAATAAATTCCTGCGGTTCGGATAATCATGCGGGAAATTGCCAAAACCCTGCTCCGGCATCTGCTATTTTTCGGGAAATGAACAATGATACGCTCTGCCGCAAGATCGGCTACGCTTTCAGGCAACCCGAGTTTCTTCGCCAGGCCTTGACTCACCGCAGCCATAGCCTGCCCCACAACGAAAGACTCGAGTTTCTGGGGGACAGCGTGCTCAACTGCGCGGTGGCCACGCTGCTTTTCAGGCATTTTCCCGATCGCGCCGAGGGCGATTTGTCGCGCCTTCGCGCCAACCTCGTGAACCAGCAGGCGCTCGCGGACATTGCCCAGATGCTCGATCTCGGCAAGCTGGTGAGATTTGGCGAGGGAGAAATAAAAAGCGGCGGCAATCGCCGTCCTTCGATTCTTGCCGACGCGCTCGAGGCTGTTCTCGGCGCGATCTATCTTGATGGTGGTTTTGCAGCGGCTGAAAAAGTCATTACAACGCTTTATACCCCTCTGTTGAGCGAGCTGAATACCGATACGCCGGGTAAAGACCCCAAATCGCTACTGCAGGAATATCTGCAGAGTCGTCATCTGGCTCCCCCTCGTTATGCTGTGATTGCCACAACAGGCGAAGCCCACCAGCAGCAATTCGAGGTGGAATGCGTCATATCGAAGCTCAACATGAGAACGCTGGGTGAAGGGGCCTCGCGCCGGAGCGCGGAACAGGAAGCTGCAAGGGCTGCCTATAGACAACTCCATTCACAAACCTGAAAGCTCAAGCAGGCACACCAATGCATGATATCCACCGCCTCTGTCGCTCGTCCCCCCGCCCGTCCATTGAAGAAGTGGGAACAGGATTCGGCCACGCGCTACCCTGCCTCCGATGACCAACGCTGGCGATCACATTACCGATTCAGGCTATCGATGCGGACTGATCGCCATAGTGGGACGTCCTAACGTCGGCAAATCGACGCTGCTCAACCGGCTGGTCGGGCAGAAGATAAGCATAACGTCAAGAAAGTCGCAAACCACGCGCCATCGGATCCTGGGTATTGTCACCCGGCCTGAGTCACAGTTTATCTTTGTTGACACCCCCGGTTTTCAGTCGCAACACGGAAATCGTCTGAATGCGATCATGAACCGGACCGTTCAGCAGAGCGTCCATGAGGTTGATGTCGTAGTGTTCGTCATCGAGGCCCTGCATTTCGATGAGCGCGACAGGCGGGTGATGAAACTTCTGCCCGCGGGAAAGCCGGTGATCCTGGCTATCAATAAAATTGACCGGCTGGCGGACAAGGCACCTCTGCTCCCTTTCATTCAAAAAATGGCCCTGGAGCTCAATCCGACAACGGTGGTTCCTGTAAGCGCAGAGCGGGGAACGCAATTGGACAATTTGCTCTCCGCAATCAGGCCGTATCTCCCCGAACAACCCGCATTGTTTGGCAATGACGAAGTCACCGACCGCAGCGAGCGATTCATTGCGGCTGAACTGGTTCGGGAAAAGCTTTTCCGCCTTCTCGGCGAAGAGCTTCCTTATTCAACCACCGTCATCATCGATCAGTTCAGCACCGAAGGCGAACTGCGCAAGATCCACGCCTCTGTAATCGTCGACAAGCCAGGCCAGAAGGCCATCGTCATCGGTCAAAATGGCGAAAAGCTCAAGCTGATCGGAACCTCGGCGCGCAAGGATATGGAAGAAGTCTTCGGGGGCAAGGTCTATCTCGAGATATGGGTTAAAGTGAAAAGCGGCTGGGCGGACGATGTTCACGCTTTGAAATCCTTCGGCTATGAGTAGCATTGCCCGCCGTGCATAGCTTCGTCCTGAGATTCCAGGATTGACGGCAGGCTGATGAGCGTTGACAAGCAGGACGCGCAGCCAGCATTCATACTGCATTCCTACCCCTATAGCGAAACCAGCCTGATCGTGGAAGCCTTCACCCGATATTCCGGACGACTGCCCTTGCTGGCAAAGGGCGCAAAACGTCCCCGGTCCGCGCTCAGGGGAATGCTGAGAGCATTTCAGCCATTGCAGCTGAGCTGGGGGGGGAAATCAGAGCTGCGCGTATTGCACAAGGCGGAATGGCAAGGCGGTTTTATACCGCTGCAGGGCACCGGATTGATCTGCGGCTTTTACCTCAACGAGTTGCTCATGCGCCTGCTGCACCGCAATGACCCGCACGAACAACTGTTTGTACACTACCAGGATGCGCTGGCCGCGTTGAGCGAGCATAGCGACACCATCTCGATACTCCGCAAATTCGAACAGCGGTTGTTACGGGAACTCGGTTACGCCGTGACGCTCGACCGCGACGTTGTGAGCGGCATGCCCCTCGACCCGGACGAAGAGTATTGTTACGAGGTCGAGCGCGGCCCGGTCAAACTGGACGAAAGCGAGTGTCCACGCGGCCTTGGATTGAGCGGCCGAACCCTCCTCGATATGGACCAGGGCGGTTATTCCGGCGCCGCCACAAGGCAACAGAGCAAGGCCCTCATGCGTTACATTCTCAACCATTATCTCGGCGACCAGCCGTTGCACACCCGCCAGTTGTTGAAAGATTTGCAGCAACTTTAACCCATGGCAAAAGAAATCGTGAGAATCCCTGAAGTAACTGGGCACCCTTTGTGAAAGATGATTGCGTCCTCACGGTTAACCATC